>JAXJVE010000034.1:0-3907 GCA_036308705.1 Acutalibacteraceae bacterium | reverse complement strand
CCGTTAACCTTAACATCTTCGCCTTCAGAAACAACAAAATCGGCAAAAAGAAGATTTACTGAAGAAGGAACAAAAAGATAATATGTTCCGTTACGCTCATAAAGGTTTATTTTTCTGTCTACGCCGTCATCTGCAAGCAAATCGTTCTGAACGGCATAAACGCCTGTAAGGGTTTCATCTGCGGCAATACCGCAAATTGCAAACGACGAAAAAGCAAAAATAATTGCAAGAATTAATGAAATTGATTTCTTCATTTCAAATCCTCCATCTTAAAATTATTATAATTCTACAATAAAATAATGTTTTTGTAAATATTATCCGATAATTTTTTCGGCAAGCTTGTTGCGGATAGCTTTTTGTCTTTCTTCCGCCTGAGCTCTGTTTTCACCCTTTACGGAGAAATAAAGCTTGAGTTTTGGCTCTGTACCCGAAGGTCTTGCAGCTGCCCATGAACCGTCTTTAAAATCAAAACGAAGAACGTTTTCTTTTGGTAAACCGTCAATTCCTTTTGAATAATCAAAAAGCACATCAAGATCATCAAAAAGTTCGTTTCCGCTTTCTCTCATAGCTGACATAGCGGACTGAATCTTTTCCGCACCTTCTTTGCCTTTAAGCACAAAGGTTTCAAGGCAGTCAAAATAATAACCGTATTCTTCATAGATTCCGTTGAGAGCATCAACAAGAGTTTTGCCGTTATTCTTATAATAAGCCGCCATTTCGGCAATCAGCATTGAAGCAGAAACAGCATCCTTATCCCTTGCGTGAGTACCCGCAAGATAGCCGTAGCTTTCTTCATAGCCAAAAAGGAAGGTGTGCTCGCCGTCTTTTTCCCACTTGCAGATTTTTTCGCCGATATATTTGAAGCCCGTAAGGGTCTGAACGGTTTTTGCTCCGTGTTTTTCGGCAATCGCAGCACCGATACCGCTTGTGACAATTGTTTTTACAACTGCCGCATTTGAAGGAAGGGCTTCTTTTCTTGAACCGAGAATAAAATCAACAAGAAGTGCACCTGTCTGATTGCCGGTAAGCAGAACATATTCACCGTTATGAAGCACGCCTACACCCACTCTGTCGCAATCGGGGTCTGTACCGATAACGATGTCGGCACCTTCTTTTTCAGCCTGTTCAAGAGCAAGGTTAAGTGCATCTTTTTCTTCAGGGTTGGGTGAACGTACTGTTGAAAAATCACCGTCGGGCAATTCCTGAGAAGCAACAATCGAAACATTTTTGCCTTCAAGAATTTTTCTTACGGGAATATTGCCTGTGCCGTGAAGCGGTGTATAAACAATTTTAAGCTCCGATTTTTCATTATATACACTCTGTTTTTTTATTTCATCAAGAAACGCATTGAGTGTATCATCGCCGATATATGTGAGAAGTCCGTTCTTTTCAGCCTCTTCAAGTGACATACACGGAATATTCTTTATATCTGTTACGGCATTGACACAGGCAATTACTTTATCTGCAAATTCGGGTACAAGCTGACATCCCATTTCGTCATATACTTTATATCCGTTGTATTCTTTGGGATTATGGCTTGCCGTGATAACAATACCCGCTGTGCACTTGTGATATCTTACTGCAAACGAAAGCACGGGAGTAGGCATAAGTGTTTCAAAAAGATAAACTCTGATACCTGCACCGCAAAGCACGCCCGCAGAAACCTCGGCAAAAAAGCGTGAATTATTTCGTGAATCGTATGCGATTGCAACGGATTTTTCACCTTCAAAAGAGGAATTGAGATAATCTGCAAGACCTTTTGTTGCCTTTGAAACGGTGTATTTGTTCATTCGGTTTGCACCCGCACCCATTATGCCACGCAGACCGCCTGTACCGAATTCAAGCTCTTTATAAAATCTGTCTTCGATTTCGGCTTTATCCGTAATTGCTTCAAGTTCTTTTTTGGTTTCTTCATCAAACGTAAGCCAATATTCGTAGGTATTCATTTTAACACTCCTTATCAATGCCGATTGTAATTATTTCAAACGGAGAGAATTCTATTTTGTCTGTTTTGCCGATTTCGTCTTCAAGCATATTGAGTACAGACACCTCTTCGGGAAGTTTCACAACTCCCCTTTCGCCGTTTTGTTCACAAAGGCGTATAACAATTTTTTCACCGTTTTCGGAAAGTTTGACCGCCTGAAGCCATAACGAACCGAAATCGGGCAGATATGATAATACATCCGCTTTTCTTAAAGGCACATTATATTCAAACGCTTTTTTGTTTATTTCAGCCGTAACAGCATCACCCGAATGGGGATAAATAAGATAGCAGAAGTTATGCTCACCCATATCGGAAGTCGGGTCGGGTCTGATTGTTGCACGCAGAAGAGAAAGTGCCATAACATTATTTTCAGCAGAAACACCGTATTTGCCCTGATTTATAAGAGCAACACCTCCGCCCTGCTCTGCCATATCGCACCACTTATGGTGACAAACTTCGTAGCGAGCCTGTTGCCAGCTTGTGTTACGGTGAGTTTCACGGCGAATAACACCCGCCGATGTATCGCACAAAAGCTCTCTCGAGAGCACGTTACAGCCGTATTCGGCTTTTACAAGTTTATGTTTTTCGTTCCAATCAACAATATGTTCAACCTCTATTGCTCTTGACTGCCTGAAAAGTCGGATAATCATTTTCCACTTGCTTTTTTCGGTTGCAAAGCTTACGGAAAACTCGGCACATTCGGAATCAGAGCCGATAAATTCAAGCGGTTTATCAAGAGACAAATCACAAGGTCTGTCCTTATAATTCGGGAGTATATCCCAGGCATCGTAGTTACCGGGAGTATCGTGATACATTTTGAGTTTGTTGAAATCGCCTTTTACCCATTCACGGCAGAGCACTTTATCTTTAAGCGAAACAAAACTGCCGTCAGGTGCAAATTCAAGCGAATAAAACGGAGTTTCAGCTTTATTGCCGTTAATATCAAGCCACTTTTCATCTGTTTCCTCTGCAGATATTTCACCGCAAGAGAGAGCTTCAATATCGGGAATTGCATAATATCCCTTTTCACCCTTACGGATTGTGTTACCGTTTTCATCAGGAATAAACGTGAGGTTTGTTCTTTTGAAATTCAGGGTATTGAAATACTCCGTGCCATTGCCGATAATTTCGCAAAGTTCTTTTTCCATCTCCTCATAATCTGCAATCGCATCATGGTAAACGGGAGTTATGTGGCTGCCCGGCAGAATATCGTGAAACTGATTTATCATCAACTTCTTATAAATGTTCCTGATTTTTTCAGCGGGATATTCCCCGCCTTTTTTCATTCGCAGAACACTTAAAAGTTCCGCATCACGAAGCATAAATTCAAGTTTACGGTTATAATCTTTGAGCTTTGATTTGGTAGTGAATGTACCTCTGTGCATTTCAAGATACAGTTCGCCGTCCCACGTTGCGAGTTTTTCGTTACCTTCAAAATTCTTTTTAAGAAACTCGCTGCCTGTTGTATGCTCAGTTTCGGGCATTACGGAGAGTTTTTCAAAACGGTGCATCAGCTCAACCATTTCTTCGGTTGCACCGCTTCCGCCGTCACCGTAGCCAAACATCTGAAGAGTCTGTCCGCCCTCGTTTTTATCCTGATATGCATCCCAGTTTTCCTGAACCTGACTCGGCATATTCCAACTTATAAAATGTGTAGGCGGAACGCATGCATAAACCTCAGAGCCGTCAATACCCTTCCATTTAAAATTGTTATGAGGGAATCTGTTTGTATCATTCCAGGTTGACATCTTGTTTGAAACAAAATAATCAACACCGCTCTTTTTGAGTATCTGCGGCAGAATCCAGCTGTTACCGAAAACATCGGGAAGCCAACAGTTATTGACAGTCAAACCGAATTTTTCCCTGAAATAATTCTGACCATAAAGGCACTGTCTTATAAGACTTTCGCAGGAAGGCACATTG
>JAXJVE010000033.1:0-2498 GCA_036308705.1 Acutalibacteraceae bacterium | reverse complement strand
GGATATTCATTGGGCAGATATATTATGGTTCTTTATACATTCGCTATGAAAGATTCACACAGCGGATGCCTCAAACTTTCCTGTATGCATAGAACAAAGTTTGTGAGCGTTGAAGATATTGAGGCTCTTCAGCGTGCAACCGCCAAAGCACTTATGCTCGGCGTTGAAAATCCCGAAATGACCCTCGGGCAGATTATTGATAAGATATAAGGTGATCGGAATGATTGAAAAAATAAAAGATATTATATGCAATATTGTTGACGTTGACCCCGATGAGATTACTTTGGATTCAAGGCTCCTCGGTGATCTCGGTCTGAGTTCGTTTGATCTTGTTATGTTTTCTTCGGAAATTGAAAACGAATTCGGTGTAACACTTTCAGCAAAATCATTTGCATCAATAAAAACCGTTGGCGGTATTATTGAGTTTATAGAAAGCAATCAAAAATAAATTTTAAATTATATAAGATTTCTGTTGTATCTGTGCTGATTGTTTGGTAAACTGTTGTTGATAAGCAACAGGAGGTATGTTTTATGGAAAAAATCAAGATAGGCATTTTCGGTGCCGGCAGGGGAATTGATATTGCAGAAAATCTGATAAAACTCAACTGTGAAATAGTTGCTCTTTGTGAATTCAATGAAAAAAGAGCCGCTAACGCTCTTAAAAGGCTCGGCAAAGATATCCCCGTTTATGCAGATTTTGATGAGTTTATCAAACAGCATATGGATGCCGTTGTTCTTGCAAACTATTTTCACGAGCATACTCCTTATGCAATTAAATGTTTTGAAAAAGGTATACACGTTTTTTCAGAATGTATCAGCAACGGTACAATGGCAGAGGGCGTTGAGCTTATCCGTGCATATGAGAAAAGCAACTCAATATATATGCTTGCAGAGAATTATCCGCAGATGATTTTTAACCGTGAAATGAAGCGGGTGTGCGATGAAGGTTCACTTGGCAAAATTCTCTATGCAGAAGGGGAGTATAATCACCCTGCAATGCCCGATAATTATGAGTTCAACAAAGATTATATTTATTTTAATGAACATTGGAGAAATTATCTGCCCCGTTCATATTATATAACTCATTCTCTTGCTCCGCTTATGTGGTCAACGGGTGCAACACCCAAAAGAGTAAGTGCTCTTCCCGTTTATGCACCGCTTAAAGAAGAGGCTACCGCAAGGCGTGTGGGCGACAGAGTTGCAATAATCACAACCGTTAATGATGATGAATCTGTTTTCAGAATTACGGGTTGTGCCGCTTTCGGTGCACATCATAACGCATACCGTATCTGCGGCGAAAACGGTCAGATTGAAAACCTCAGGGGAATGAACGGCAAAATAATGCTCCGTTATAACGATTGGTCAATTCCCGACGGTAAAGAAGAAATTAATCTTTATGACCCCGAGTGGAATGATGTTGATGAAGAACTTATAATTCAGGCGGGTCACGGCGGCGGTGATTACGTAGCTGCAAGAATGTTCCTTGAATGTATCAGAGATAATAAACAGCCCGAGCATCCCTATGATATTTATTCGGCGGTTTCAATGTCTTCAACGGCAATTCTCGCTCACCGTTCAATTCTTAACGGCGGTGTGCCCTATGATATCCCCGATTTCAGGATCGAAGAATACCGCAAAGAATATGAGAATGACAGACAGACTCCGTTTTACGGTACAGACGGAAGTGAGCCGAATATTCCTTGCTGTTCAAAACCAGATTATTCACCGACTGAAGAACAACTCAGAAAAATAGCCGAAATTTTAGGTTAATAACAAAAAGCACTCTGCAGTATTCTGCAGGGTGCTTTTTTAAAAAAATAAAGGCCGATTTTCAACGGCCTAACATCTTAATTCTATCAAAAACAAAACTGAAAGTCAATATGTTTTTATATATTTGTGTGCATAGTGCATAAAAATCTCCGTTTTGTATAATCGCAAAGAGTTAACTTTGTACAAAATTCCATCTTGAAAAGGGCTGGAATGTATGCTATATTATAGTCAAGGAAAGGGTGATACCAATGAGAAGGTAAAAACCTGAAGACAAATCAAAAAGTCTTCACCTGAAAATCTTAATTTAATAAAAAATATTTTTCTTCCAAAAAACAAAATATCAACTTGTGCATAAGAAATTAAATTAAGATTTGACTATACCGCAGAAAGAGAGGTTATCCAAAGATGTTAGATATCAAGAGTGAACAGAAGTAACCCTTGACTGAATGTGTAAAGAAACATCAGTCAAGGGTTATTTCATTTTACAAGATAATTATTTTATACAAAAAACACTTGATTTTTAATTTAAGATGTAATATAATCTTTCAAGCGACGGGGTATAGCGCAGATGGTAGCGCGCTTGGTTCGGGACCAAGAGGCCGTGGGTTCAAATCCCGCTACTCCGACCAAAAGTCAGCCAACACTTTTGTGTTGACTGGCTTTTTTATATGAGGGATTTGAAGGACGAGCGGTACAGAGCAACAGTCCGGTGGACTGTTGTGACCGCG
>JAXJVE010000032.1:0-3895 GCA_036308705.1 Acutalibacteraceae bacterium | reverse complement strand
GCAGGTGATGATTTTGATGAGGCAATTGTACGTTATATGCGTAAGAATCATAATTTACTGATTGGTGAGCGTACAGCAGAAGAAATCAAAATCAATATCGGTTCCGCATACCAGCGTCCGGAACTGGTATCTATGGATGTACGTGGACGAAATCTGGTAACAGGTCTTCCAAAGACAATTACAGTGACATCGGATGAAACACTGGAGGCTTTAAAGGAGATTACTTCACAGATTGTTGAAGCTGTTCACAGCGTATTAGAAAAAACTCCAACGGAGCTTGCAGCAGACGTTGCTGACAGAGGTATTGTTCTGACTGGTGGTGGAAGTCTTCTCTATGGTTTAGAGGAATTAATTGAAGAAAAGACAGGCATTACAACGATGACAGCGGAAGATCCAATGACAGCAGTTGCGGTTGGTACCGGTAAGTTCGTAGAATTCCTGGCTGGAAAAAGAGACGATGATTAAATAACCTTACGATAAATGACGATATATAGGTTAAGGGGGAGGAACTTAAATGGTTAGAGGTTTGTATACAGCGTATACTGGTATGCTAAATGAGCAGAAGCGTCTGGACATTATATCAAATAATCTGGCAAATTCATCCACAGTAGGATACAAAGCAGAAAATGTGACAAGCCAGTCTTTTAAAGATTTGATGACAATTAAAGTACGTGATGGTTCCTGTGCATACAATGAAGAAATGATTGACGATGCACTCGCAGCATTCGACAGAGTATTTGACAACATCGTTTGTCTTGAGAAATAATTTCTCTCCGAAAGGAATATAACTATGGATGTTTTAACCGCCAAAAAACTTGTTATCGAAGCAGGTGAAAGACTTGTTGAAACAGGTCTTATCGCCAGAACATGGGGCAACGTAAGCTGCCGTGTTGACGATAAAACATTTGTTATCACTCCCAGCGGTAAGCCCTATATCGGTCTTACTCCCGATGATATCGTTGAGGTTGCCATCAATACCCTTGAATGGGGCGGCAACGTTAAACCTTCATCAGAAAAGGGTATTCACGCTGAGGTTTATAAAGAATTCCCCGAGGCTAACTTCGTTATCCACACTCACCAGAAGGTTGCTTCCGCAGTGAGTGCACTTTCAACAGGTATTGAAAAGGTTGTTGGTGACGCAGGTAAGTTCATCGGCGGCAGAATCCATCTTGGTTCATACGGTCTTCCCGGCACCAAGAAGCTCAAGAAGGGCGTAACAAAGGCTCTCCGCCTCAGCCCCTCAAAGGCTGTTATTATGGCTCATCACGGTGCTCTTTGCTTTGGTAAAGACAGTGAAGAGGCATTCCAGGTTGCAAACACCCTTGAGCAGGTATGTGCAAAATATATCCTTGATTCTGCAAAAGAAAAATTCAGCATCAACGCTGAAAACCTTGAAGCTTTCTGCACAGAAATGGCAGATAAGCTTACAAAATCTCAAAAAACTGTTGAAATTGATGAATCCTTGGTGTATAATAGCAAATGCGACCGAGAAAGCGGAGAAATCGTTTTCACCAACAAGGGTAACGGCTCCGAGGTATCAATGGATCTCAACACCGGTGCGTCATCAGAGGCACTTGCAGATATCGCAAATGCTCACAGAGATATTTATCTCAAGCGTACCGATTTCAATAATATCATTCACAACACTTCAAGCGAGGTTGTAGCCGTTTCAAGGCTCGGCAAAACAATGAAGCCCCTGCTTGATGACTTTGCTCAGATCTGCGGCCCCACCGTAAAGACTGTTGCTCCCGAAAAGGTTGCTAAGGCAATCAAGAGGAAGAACGCAGTTCTTGTCAAGGACCAGGGTGCTCTCTGCTGCGGCTCCAATGAAGGCGACGCACAGGCAGTTGATATGATTATGAGCAAGAGCAGCCTTACTCTCCTTACCGCAAATGTTTTCGGTAAGCCCAAGGCTATCAATCCTGTGGAAGCTTGGCTTATGAGAATTGTTTATCTCACAAAGTATTCAAAGAAAGCTTCCGAATAATTAATTTCAAACACTACCATCTTTTGTCCCCCCCGTTTTATACGAGAAAAATCCGAGGCTGTAATGCCTCGGCTTTTTCTTTATACGAAAAAAATAACGGCCTGCATCGGTTGATGCAAGCCGTTGTGTTTATATTATTGATAAAATATCGGTTTTGTTGCTGATTGTCGCCCAGATTTTCATATAAGCTTCAATGAATGTGCCGTATGGCAGGGGGATAATCCCGAGGTCGGCAAAAAGCTTTGTGCTTTCGTAACTTATGCCGCTTTTTGCGTTGACGATAAAAACGGGAATTCCCGAGGCTTTTGCCCTGTTGCAGAATTCCTGAAATTCCGCACTTGCGGTGTTGAGCGTTGCGGAATGGTAGGGCTTGAGAATAACTGCATTAACTCCGTCAAGCGAATATGTGAAGCCGTCACCGGGGCGGCTGTCAATCACGAGAATATTCGGATTTTTTATATATTCAACTGCACCCAAACCTTTTTTAACAGGCGGTTTTTCTCTTGAAACGGTAACTTTACCGTCATAATACGCGTAAGGAATACCGCCGATTGAGAGAATATCCGCGCTGCATTCGGGATATTGAAGAATTTCGTGCGGAATATGGATGTTTGTCACCTTTTCACGGCTATTTTTATAGCTTACAAAAACGCCGCTTTCCGTTTTGCTTTTTATAAACTCAACTGCGGCTTCAAAATTGAAGTGACCGTTGGTTTTTTCGTCTTCAAGCGGATAATCCGACGAAACAAAAACAACGGGTATTCCGCAGTCGGCAAACGCAATTTCTGCCGCAACCGATGAATACTGCAAAGTATCCGTACCGTGAGTGACAATAATTCCGTCGTATCCCTTGCCGAGATTTGCCGCAATTTCGCTCTGAAGAAGATTCAGCTCCGTTGCGGTAAGATTTTCGCTCAGCACACAATAAGGCACGGCAAAATCAAAATCAATTTTGCCGTGAACAGACTCGTATTTTTCAACAAGAGCATATTTTGTGCTTTCGTCGGCGGAAATGCAGTCGCTTCTGATAATGCTGCCGATAGTTCCGCCTGTGAAAATAATCAGAATTCTCATTCAGCTATTCTGTGACCGTCCTTGAATTTAACCTTGCCGAGGAAGGGGATTTTGAGAAAGCCGTCAAACTCGTCGCCGTCAAATGAAACGGTGAGGTTGATATCCTTTTCGGGGAGAAGGCTTGTCTGAACAACAGCGGTGATTGTATCGTCATCTTCTTCAATATTTTTAATTACAAGATCGGGAATGGTTACGCCGGGAATTTCAACATCAAAGCCGTAGCTTCCGTTATTATCGTAAATTCTGATCTTTGCTTCGCCTGAAAAGAACATTGTATTAACATTACAGGCCCAATTACCTAAACCTATCATAAGAAAATCTCCTTTTAATTTTTTATTATTTTACCACATTTTTATCAGAATGACAAGAAGAAAAAATAATACCTGAAGAATTACGGCTGTTTTTTAATGCTCCGTTTCTGTATTTTGGGTGAAAATTTCAGGCAACCACACGATATGGTGGTGTGACATATATATTATATATACCTTTTATATATATGCTTTTTCGGAGCTTTTCGTTTCACTGCGTTAAAGCGTCAAAACCCTTGATATCATTGGGATTGAGGGCTCTGAAAAATTTGAAAAAATTTGAAAAAAACTATTGACACACCCTTTACATTATGGTATTATATCCAAGCACGGGTTCAGGACAAAGGGGCAACTATGCCCGGAAACATTCTGAAACCATGCTGATATGCGTTGATGCAGGAGGTGGCCGCTCACCGAAGCGGGAAATTTCTGCGGAGTATGTCCGATTTTAAACCGGGCGAATTGTGTCCATGCACAGGTCTGCCGTTCCCGGGCAGCCTTGCTGCGGGATACCTATGTGCAAACG
>JAXJVE010000031.1:0-3253 GCA_036308705.1 Acutalibacteraceae bacterium | reverse complement strand
GTATAATAGAGATTTTTGCTTCTTTCGCAGGTTTTACTCTTTTTACCAATTTTGGAGATTCTGTTGAATTATTATTAATAGCGTTTGATGCAAAACTCAAAAGAGCAGGTCTTGATTATTGGCACTTGCTCGATATTACATATTACGATAATCTTGATGATTTTTTTGAGAAAAATAAAGACGGAAACTTCTTTTATTTTTCCACAAAAGCAACAAAAATATATTCTGAAGTTGAATATCCCGATAATACCTACCTTGTTTTCGGCAAAGAAACAGCAGGTCTTCCCGAAGAATTGCTTTTGAAAAATCAGGAAAACTGTGTGCGTCTGCCGATGATAAACAACAGTGCCGCACGCAGCCTTAATCTTTCAAATTCAGCTGCCATAGGCGTTTATGAAGTGCTCAGACAATGGGATTTTCCCGAACTTTTGCTTAAAGGAAAGCTCACAAAATTTGATTGGAAAGAATGATGAAAATGAAACCGATGACCGCATTATACAACGCAGTCAACTTTACTCTTCGCACTCAATCAAAGCATATTACAAAAAAGAAAAAAGCAAATCCTCTTGAAAAAGCAGAATTCATAGCCCCGCCCAAAGCAAAAGGTAACCGTTTTCTGCTTGGTTTTTCAAAGGAATCAATTCTCCCTGACGATGTAGACAAGAAAAAATATTATATCGCAGGCTACGGTGAAAACAAGCCCGCAAAAGGTGTGCTTGACCCTCCTCATACTCATGCGGTATGGGTTGACGATATATCGGGCAAGGGCGGAGTTGTTCTTGTATCGATTGATAACGTCGGTATGCTCAATAAGGATGTAAACCGCCTTCGTGCAAGGCTTCACGATTTTGCAATGCTTACAGGTTGCAGAAGCATCAACATTGTCAGCACCCATTCCCACGCAGGTATTGATACTATGGGAATATGGGGTCCTCTGCCGCTGAGCGGCAAAGACCCGAAATATATGGAACTTGTTTTTTCGCAAACGGTTAAAGCCGTTAAGGATGCTTATGCAAACCGTAAACTCGGCAAGCTGTATATGGGCAAAATTGAAGTTCCCGATATGCAGGAAGATATCCGTACTCCGATTGTATATTCAAAAACTCTCACACGCTTAAGATTTGAACCCGATGACGGTTCGCAGCAGACTTATATCATAAACTTCGCTTCGCACTCTGAGTCGCTTCAGGGCTGTAACGAACGTATCAGTGCGGATTTCCCCCACTATCTTCGTGAAAAAATCAAGGAAGAAACAGGTGCTCAAACCCTCTATTGCGTTGGTGCAATAGGCGGAATGATAAGTATGGATATCCCCAACGAAAAGGAAATCCGTGATAACGGCAACGATTTTGCCGAGTCCACCATAAACATCGGCGAAAAGCTTGCGGAATATGCTCTTTCAATTACCGAAGAAACCGAGCTCAAGCCCAGAATCGGCACTCTGAGACAGGAAGTTTATTTCAAAGCGGAAAACACCCTTCTTATGATTGCCGCAAAAGCGGGAATTCTTGATGCGGATGAATACAGAATGCCCGACGGCTCAGGTTCGGTTATGAGATCCGAAATCAGTTATATTGAAATCGACAGCCTCAAAATTCTTCTTCTCCCCTGTGAAATTTTCCCCGAGCTTGTTTACGGCGGATATCTGAGTGCAGAGGAATCGGCAACGGGTTACGGTGCTGAAATCAATCCCGTTCCCCTTCAGGAAATTATCGGCGACGATTTTATGGTTATTGGTCTTGCAAACGATGAACTCGGCTATGTTTTGCCGCCGAACGACTTTATTCTTCACGATGAAACTCCGTATTTTGAAAACGGACGTGATATTCACGACCGCAGACATTATGAAGAAACCAATTCTCTCGGCCCACAGACTGCAGAAAGAATTGCACAAACCGTGAAGGAAATTGTCAATACTGTTGAAAAAGCAAAAAAAGTATGATATTATAATAATATCCTCAAAGAAAGGAATTGATTTTTTATGAAATCAACCGTCAGCATTATTCTCGCATTAGTTTTGATTGCACTCTGCTTTGCAGGTTGCTCAAACGTACCCAAAGAACCCGCAACAACATCAGTTGAAAAATTCTCTTATGTTAACCCTTACGGTGAAAAGGTCACTCCTCCCGTAAACGCTACCGATAAGAATACAGAAGATAAATATCTTGAAACAATTAATGATATTGAATTTGTTATGAGCAGTTATTATGTTTATAAAAACTGCGTTGCAAAAATCACAGACATCAGCCTTGAATACGATTCAATGCTTGTTGATGAAGTTTCAGGCCTTGCATCCGTTGAAATTATGGGCAAGAGCCTCGGCGAAGATTGGATGAAGATAGGCTACATTGCTTATGATAAAGACGGCAAGGTTGTCAGAAACACCCATTTCCAGGCTTCACTCGACGGTGCAGGCAAGGGCGATATCGTTGAAAAATGCGTATTCGACCTTCCCGATGAAGCAGTTAAAGTTGTATTCTTCGATTACGTTGAAAAATAAAAAATTAACCCCGTTGGTTAAACCAACGGGGATTTTTTTGTGCTTTTACATACCTCTGCGTCTTACGCAGTTTTCAAGCTTGATTGCATCATATACGCCGCTATCAAAAAGGTCACACACGCCCTGATACTCTTCAAGAGTAAGAGTTTCAAGGGTTTTGTTTTCTTTTATGCAAAGAGCAACAAGCTCGCCTGTTGCCTTATAAGCATCTCTGAAAGGCAGACCCTTTGAAACAAGGTAGTCGGCACAGTCGGTTGCATTGATAAATCCGCCTGCAGCAGCCTTTCTCATATTTTCGGGAATAGCCTTCATAGTCTGAATCATCGGTTCAAGTGTAACAAGACAGATTTTAACGGTATCGAACGCATCGAATATTGCATCCTTATCTTCCTGCATATCCTTGTTATAAGCAAGGGGAAGACCCTTCATAACAGTAAGAAGTGTTACAAGGTCGCCGATAACTCTGCCGCTTTTACCTCTTACAAGCTCTGCAATATCGGGATTCTTCTTCTGAGGCATAATGCTTGAACCTGTTGAGAATGCATCGTCAAGCTCAACAAATTTGAACTCCCATGAACACCAGAGAATAATCTCCTCACAAAGTCTTGAAAGATGAACCATACAGATTGAAAGTGCACTTGCAAGCTCAATACAGAAATCTCTGTCTGCAACGCCGTCAAGGGTGCTCTTTGTATATGAATCAAAGCCGAGAAATTCGGCAGTCATCGCTCTGTCGATAGGATATGTTGTGCC
>JAXJVE010000030.1:0-6493 GCA_036308705.1 Acutalibacteraceae bacterium | reverse complement strand
CCTATATAGCAAATAATAAAAGCTTTAAGCCATTCAACCTCAAGCAGTTTTGCCGCTATAAGTCCGCCTCTGAGTTCAAGAACGGGAAGCATGGAAATAATGAAAATAATGATTTCTTCAAGATTATCTCCGAGAACTTCTCCGAGATTATGACCGAAAAATTCAATATTTCCAAGATTATTGCTAAAAAACTCTATAAGAATTTCAGCAAGTTTTTCTGTCATTTAACTTACACTACCTTATATAATATTCTGCTTGGCCAAAAAATCGTGAGCACTCTGGAGGATGTTTCTGTCGTTGATAAACCTGAGAGTATCCATAGCCTTATCATAATTAAGCCACATATAATCCTCAATTTCTTCACGCTGAATGGTGGTTTGAGTATCATCAGTTCCCGCAAGGAAAATCGTAACGGATTTTTCAACCCTGCCCTGAATCGTATACTCAGATTTTGAAGCAAACTGAGGAAGAATCTGAATATGAATTCCTGTTTCTTCAAGCACTTCACGGATTGCCGTTTGTTCAGGAGTTTCGCCCTTTTCGATATGACCTTTAGGGAAGCCCCAATGAGTGCTTCTTCTGTTTTTGATGAGCAAATAGCGAAGCTCACCGTTGATTCTGCGGTAAACAACTGCACCGCACGAACGCTCGTAAAGACATTCAAGCTTGAAATCTCTGCCCTTTTCGGCAAATGCGATTGCATCCTCAATCTGATATGAGATAAAACGCATACTCTTGGGGGCAACAATGTAAACCGTGGGGCTGCCGTCACTGCGTTTGATAGCCGCAATAACTCTGCCGTCAAAAGTTCTGACGGGGTGATTTATCCCCATAATGTAGGCACCGTGAGAGATACTGTCGTATCTCTTTTTTCCTTCAATGGCACCAAAATTAAGCTGGTATACAAAACCAAACTGTCTGTTTACGGAGCGGATAGGGTTTGTGACCCTTACTCTGACATACTTGCCGAGCATAATACCACACCTTTCGGAAGGTTGATTTGAACAAAACCGCATCAACCCAGATTAAATACTGAAATATTATACTAAATAAATTTTTATGTGGCAATAGGTTTATCAAAATTTTTATAAATTTTTTGCGTATTTGAATAACCGAATTTAATTCATTCACTTGATTTATGAGCATATTATGTGGTATTATGTATCTGTATAATTATATATAAAGCGGTGATACAATGAAAAAAATCCTTGTTGCCGATGACGAAGCAAGAATACGTCGTCTTGTTTGCGACTTTTTAAAAAATTCAGGATACGAAACAATCGAAGCTGTTGACGGAAAAGATGCAATTGAAAAATTCATCTCAATCGGCGGCATTGACCTTGTTATATGCGATATTATGATGCCTGAGGCTGACGGTTGGGAAGTCTGCCGAAAAATAAGAGAAACAAGCTCGGTCCCTGTGCTTATGCTGACCGCAAGAAGCCAGGAATTTGACGAACTTCATTCGTTTGAAAGCGGTGCCGATGATTTCGTAACAAAGCCGTTCAGCCCCGTTGTTCTTGTTAAAAGAGTTGAAGCTCTTATCAAACGCTCTCAGGCATCCTCATCTGTTCAGAAAGATATAATTACCGTAAAAAGCCTTGTTATTGATATTCCCGCTCACAAAATAACTCTTGACGGTACAGAACTTGAGCTTACTGTAAAAGAGCATAACATTCTTGTTAAGCTTGCGGGAAACCTTGGCAGAATTTATTCAAGAGAGCAGCTGCTGGACAGTATATGGGGCGTTGATTTTATCGGCGACCCGAGAACGGTTGATTCACACGTTGCCCGCCTCAGAACAAAGCTCGGTACATGGGGCGAAGCACATCTCAAAACAGTTTACGGGGTAGGATATAAGATTGAACAGTAAATTATCAAAATTCAGAATAAGCAGAATCAGAACAAAGCTTTTTGCCGCTGTTCTGGTGGTGCTTGTCGCCCTTTTTGTGCTTATCTCCGTATTCAGCACACCCATTCTTTTCAGGGTGTTTGCCTTCCGCACTTACCGTGACCTGAGTTCGGTTGCCAAAAGTATAGACAACTGTATTCCCGGTTCCGCAACATATTACTTTGATCTTAATTCCATTGCAGTCAGAAGCAATGTTGAATTCGAACTTGTCAATATTGACGGCTCATTGTCTTACGCTTCGGCATCAAGAGCATCTTCCTCGGGCAGTGAACACTTTGCATCATCTTCGGCATCAACTGCCGAATATCTGAATCTTCAGCCATCGGACAGCTACAAAAATTCTGTTGACTACGAAAATTTTGAAATCCGCAGAAATCCTACTGCAAACGTAGAATATTTTATATACAGCTATCCGCTGAGTTCGGGCGAAACAGTTCATGTTTATTCGGAAGTTGCCGACGTTGAAAATATTGTTGAGGTTGCGGGCGGTGTTTATTCATCAATCAGTATGGCAATGATTCTTGTGATGACCGCTGCCTTCTATATCCTTGTTGCAAGATTCACAAAACCGCTTGTTAAAATGAACGATGTTACCAAGGATATGGCGGCACTTAACTTTGATATAAAGTGTGCGGACTACGGTAAAGATGAAATCGGTGAACTCGGAAGAAGCATCAACACCCTTTCAACCACTCTTAACGCAACGCTGATGGATCTTAAGGATAAAAACGAACAGCTTGAAAAAGATATTGAAAGAAGACACGCTCTTGATAATGCAAGAAAATCCTTTATAAGCAATGTTTCTCACGAATTAAAAACTCCCATTGCAATTATTTCGGGCTATGCCGAGGGCGTATGTGCGGGTATAAGCAATGACCCCGAAGTTATAAAGGAATATTGCCAGATTATCAACGATGAAAGCCATAAAATGAATGAGCTTGTTGTTGAACTTCTTGAACTTTCAAAGCTCGAGAGCAAAAATCAACCCTTTATGCCCGAGTTTTTCGACATCGGCAAAAGAGTTCAGCATCTTCTCAACCATCTTTCGCTTCAGTTTGAACAAAACGGCATAACCGTAGTAAACAATATCCCCGCTCCCCTTGTATGCTACGGTGAAGAAGATAAAATTGAGATTGTTCTGAAAAATTATATCACCAATGCGGTTTCACATTGTTCGGGTATAAAAACAATTCAGCTTGACTGCGTTGAAAAAGAACATCTTTTTGAAATCAGCGTTTTCAATACAGGCTCCCCCATTTCTGAAAGCGATATGCCCGAAATATGGGATAGTTTCTACCGTGCCGACAAAGCTCACGGCAGAAGCGAAAACCGTTTCGGTCTTGGTCTGTCAATCGTAAAAAGTATTATGGATAACCATTCCTGCCGATGCGAGGCAAGGAATGTTGAAAACGGTGTTGTTTTCACATTTGAAGTTTCAAAGGATACTGCATATTATGATAACAAACAGTAAACTCAAAAAAATAACAGCTTTGATTATTTGTTTTTGTATCGTTATGCTCTCAGGATGTTCGGGAGAAATAAACGCCGATATAAAAACAAAAAAGAGGGTTGAAACCCGCAACATAATCAGCCTGCCTTCGCAGGATGCAACCGTGCATTACGCAAAAAATGCCGATGCATTTTCAGATTCAGCGGCTGCATCGGGTCTTATTGAGATGCGTGTTGACCCTGATTCCAACAGCTTTTGTATTATTGAAACAACAAAAAACAAGCTCTGGAGTGCACTTCCTCTGCTGAGCAACGTTGCACAGGGCGAAGAGCTTCTCAGCAACGCAAGTATGGTTTCGGTAACAATAAACGGCGGAACGGATATTTATCAGCTCAATTCTCAGGATAATTCACTTGCGTTCGGTAAAGCTTCGTATTCCATACTCGAAAACGGTGCGGAATTTATTTATGAAATATTCCCCGATGAAAAAACGGCACAAAAAACAGAATATGAAAAAGATGATATCGGATTCAGGCTGACCGTAAATGCTACTCTTACCGACGGCAGTATGAATGTCAACTGCACTTATTCAAACATTACAGGAAACAAAAATGCGTTTATAGAGAGCCTTGAACTTCTCAACGGTTTCGGTTCATTCAACGATTCGGGTGCAAATGATTTTCTGCTTGTGCCTGACGGCAGCGGTGCAATTATCAAAACCGCAATGTATGATGAATCGTTTGAACCGCTTACATTTGCCGTTTACGGAAACGACCCTTCATCCGGAACAGAATGTTCGGGAGATGCCGTTATCCCCGCATTCGGCATAAAGCACGGCGACTCGGCTTTTGTTGCTCTTATTGAAAAAGGCGATGCTGTTTCATTTATAAATGCCGATAAAGCAACAACCATAAGCGAATATAACAAAGTATATCCTTCGTTCAGCATCACGCCTGTTTTATATAAAGACAAAACAATATATCATTCTTCAAAGCAGACCGTTGATGAGGTTTCACTCTGTTACCGATTCCTCTCAGGCAAAAACGCAACCTATGCGGGGCTTGCATCAGCTTGCAGAGAACAGCTTATCAGAAACTCTGTTCTTTCAACAAAGAACATTGAGTCAACCGATTATCTGCCGTTTTATCTTACCCTTACGGGTGCTGTGAATGAATCCGCTGGCCCGATAAATCACCTTAAAAAGCTGACTACCTTTGAACAGGCTCAGGATATGCTTGTAAGAATGAAAAACAAAGGTATCAACAATGTATGCGTCAGATATACGGGTGTTTTCAGCGGCGGATCGGATTCAAAGGCAATTGAATCTTCGTCAATGCTTTCCCGACTCGGCGGCAAAGATAAGCTCAGCAGTCTTTACGAATATATATCGGCACAAAAAATGAGCCTTTACCTTGATATGAATATCATTTCAGCATCAGACGGATTCGGTTCTGAAAACGCAATAAACATTATGAACAAAGACACTTCTTTTGTTCCCGAAAACGCAATGATAGAATATATGAACGAAAAGCCCGCAGAAAGAAAACTCAGAAAAATTTCAGAACTTGCGGATATTGTTTCGTCAATCGTAAAAGATGCCGAAGAATATTCCGTATCAGGCTTTTGTCTTAACGATGCGGGCTATCTTCTGTATTCCGATTTTTCAAATAACGGTATGCTCAGGCAAAACGCTTCTGAAGAAATCGCAAAATCCATCGCTCCCCTTTCAACGGGTCACTCAACTATGACAGCAAAAGGCAATTTCTATATGCTGAAAAACGTTGACTCAATTATTGATATTCCTCTCAGTTCAACCGTTTCAGAAAGCGGTGCATATATTTCAGTGCCCTTCGTTCAGCTTGTTCTTCACGGAATTGTTGACTATGCGGGCAATGCAATCAATACAAGTATAAACCGAGAAGAACTTTTGCTCAAATGCATAGAATACGGTGCCTGCCCTCATTTTGAGTGGAACTACGAAAGCATCGGTGACGATACGGAAAACGATATTTTCTATTATGACAACACAATCAATGTTGCCGCCGAATTCTATACAAAAGCAAATGAAGCACTCAATGACCTGAGAGATGCAAGAATCACCGACCATTATGAGATTGATGACGGCGTATTCTGCACGGAATATGACACGGGTTCAATGATTTATGTTAACTATACCGACAGCGACTTCACCGTACTCGGTGCGGTTGTTGAGGCAAGAAGCTTTATGAGAATTAATTAAAGGAGAAAAAATTATGCCTTATATCAGAACAACAGTCAGCAAGGAACTTACAGCTCAGAACAAAGAAAATCTCAAAGCAAAACTCGGCGAAGCAATTGCACTTATCCCCGGTAAAAGCGAAGCATGGCTTATGCTTGCTTTTGAGGATAACATCAGTATGTATTTCAAGGGTGACGGCACTCAGGACTATGCTTACCTTGAAGTAAGCCTTTTCGGTTCAACATCCGATGCGGCTTATGACAGACTTACTGCGGCTCTCTCCAAGATTGTTAATGAAGAACTCGGCATTGACAGAGCAAATATCTATATCAAATACGAAGAAGCCGACCATTGGGGTTGGAACGGAGTTAATTTTTAAAATAAAAAAGCAATCCCCGTCAACGGAATTACCGCTGACGGGGAATTTTTTATCTGTTATCTTTTATAAAATCAAAGGGTTTTATTTCTCCGCTGAAAGGTTTGATTGCAACCGCAAATTCAAACGGTTCAAAGCCCCATTTACGCTCGGGTTCAACGATGTCATAATAGCCGTGATTACCCTTGATATCAAAGCGATAGTCAACATAAACCATTGTGTCATCAAGAGGAACAAGCTCATCGTTATGCTTTGTTTCTTCGAGCATAAGCGGTGTGAAATGGCTTGCGTTGAAGAAGAATGTATTTTCTGCCGCAGGTGCAAAAATCATACCCTCAGCGTTTTCGTTCCTGACAATACCATATCTTGAACCGTAGTGTGCACCGTTTTCAATAGGTCTTACATAGGGCACAAAGTTATCGTTTACAGTTGTTTCAAACTTACTGTAGTAGCAGGCAAGATGGCGGTCTGCATAGCTCTCATGAGGGCCTTTGCCGAAATACTCCATATTTTCATAGCCGCCGCTGAGTCTGAATG
>JAXJVE010000029.1:0-5401 GCA_036308705.1 Acutalibacteraceae bacterium | reverse complement strand
TATCGATATCTCTTCTGCTGCTCATCCAGGCTTTGGGATAATCCTCACACAAAACCGACCCTTTCAAAGGAATATAGGGTATCTGATGACGTTCAAGAACAGAAGCAATCTGGTTCAATTCATCATCAAGAATCTGATGACGGATTACGGCAGAATAAACATTGCTGTTCAAAAGAGAAAGCAATGCCGTATCTTCTGTTTTCTGCGTTCTTTTTAAAGCATCGCTGACCAAATGAGCAAGGCTGTGTTTCTTTGCCGTTTCCAATATGGATTTAATTGTTTCCGAAGAAAGAGAAAGTTCGGGCAAAACATAATTCCCATCAATTTCGGCACGCAATAATTTAATTAAAATGTCAACTGTCTGATTCATTACACACCATTTCCGATTTTATATTTCCGTAATGGAGTTTTTATTTGTAAATATTTTCAATCGGCGGATCATATTCAAAGCTGATGATTTTTACGTCATCGCCCTCATAATCGCCAAAGATGATTTCGTTTGACGCATCCTCATCGGCTGTATCACCTGACATAACATAGAGATACGGCTCGGGTTTTGGATCGTCTGTATTCTCTGTTATCTTATACGACGGGTCTGACATAAAGAATTCAGAAGAAAGATCAAGGTCGACTTTGATTATGCCCTCATCAGTTGTTTTGATTTCATAGTCTGTAAAGTCATCGTGTCCTTTTATGTAACCTGTCCATTGACGGTTTATGCCGTCAATCGCTCTGTTTATGCCTTCAAACTTACATACATAGGTGCCTTCAATTTTCTTTGTTTCACCGTCAACCTCATAAGTGAGAGCGAAGTCAAATTCACCCTCTTTTACTTCGGGTTTCGGAAGTGTTTCAAAAAGTCTGAACATATTTGCACCGACTGCAAATATAACCAGCACTACGGCAATGATTGCTCCCAAAATTACCAAACTCTTCTTTTTCATAATCTTTTCCACTTTTAAAATTTGTTGTTTATTCAGGCTTTGCTATAACATAAGGCTGAACGTAGGGTTTTTCTTTTTCTGTGCAGACGCCTTCACGCCACATACCGAAAAATCTGCCAAGCGGAAAGGTATAATATCCGTCCTGTTTATGGTCGGTTACATCATAAGGGTCTGCAAAAATCAGCACATCATCATAGGGCGATGCGGAATTGCAGGTATCAATTCCTATAAGAACCTGCCAATGACCTGCCCAATCAACCCAGTCAACCATAATCGGAGTGCCGCTGTCGATTGTTTCAACAAAAAACTTTTCAACTTCTTCTATGGTTTCAAATTTTCTGTCGGAGCCTGCGTGATAATCAACATTCCAGCCGATCAGGTCAAAAAAGTCTGCAATATTCTCAACAGTTGAGCCTTTGCAGGGATGACTTTCAACAAGCTGACCAACTGCGATTTCGTGGTATTTCTTCTTTCCGAACCAATTAAGCACCATAAGAGCACTCGCCGCACCGCAGGTATATTCTGTTGTTTGCTGATAGGTTTCAAAATGGCTTAAAATATGAAGCGAACCGTCGCTTTTCATATTATAAAAATCATTTGCAATGTAATATCTTGACCTGTTGTGGTCAGTTATTCCGCCAAAAGAAGATGCACCGTCTTTCTGCGGATTATCTCCGTATTTTTCGGGATAAGGGATGGTGCATGATTTTTCATCAATGCACATATTATCTTTTGCCCTTTGCAGAATTTCACCAGTGTCTGCGCCGTAAATATCAACACCTTCTGCCGAGAAAAATTTTACGCTCTGAATTCCGAAAAGTGTTGTTGCAAGTGCTTTCACATAATCGAAGCCGAGATTGTTTTCGCCGATAAAACCGCCCGAGGTTGTAACATAATAAAGTTTTTCGGCTTTGCACAGTCCGACGGGAATGCCTTTTTCCGAATATCGGAATGTGATTCCGCAGACAGTGATATTTTCGAGGTAAATACGCAGAACCGCAGGGAAAAGAAGATCCCAATAAGGTGCGGCAATAACGATTATATCTGCTGATGCAAACTGCCTTGCATATCCGAGAAAATCATCATCAGTTTTTCCCGATTTCAACAGTTCATCTCTTTTTGAAAGCATCTCTGCATCCAGTGGTCTGATGTTTTCTTCATATAAATTAACCGACTCTGTTTGTCCGTCAAGGGTACTGAGAAGATGCTGTGCCAACTCATTTGTCCGTGAGCCTTCTTTAAAGCAAGCATTTACATATAAAATCTTTTTCATATCAGAACACCAATGTATCTACCTTATCAAGAACTTCGGTAAGCTTTGTTCTGTAATGGTTAACTGTCACTTCGTCACCGTCTCTGCGAAGGCAACGGCGGAGAAGACGCATATAACCGATAACCTTTGCTTTGTTTTCAACATTATCAATTGCGTTTTCATCATCTGTACCGAGATAACGGGCAAGAGAAAGACGCCAAAAGCGGTATGCAGTTTCGGAATCGATTCCGAGGAAGGATTCAATGACGGTTTTATCAAGTTCGCTGAAACCGACATAAGCATTGAATGTTGAGCCGAGTTCAAGGATAGGATGACCCACTGCAAGAGTATCCATATCGATAAGCAGAGGTTCACCGTTCTGAACCATAACGTTGTTTGAATGATAGTCGCCGTGAATCATATTGTTGCTGTCGGGGATTCCTTCGATGAGGGCGCGCATCTTTTCTGCCTTATCATCGGGAAGATATGAAACAAGAAAATCAACCCATTCAAGCACCCATTTTTTGAAATCGGGAAGTGCGCCTTCTTCAACTTCGGTTGCATGGATTTCTTTCATTGTGTCAACGAAATAAGTAACGCTCTGTGTCAAATTATCGGGGTTTGCTCTGATAAGCTTTGTTACGGATGTTGCATTGAGAAGCTCGGTCAGACTGCCGTATCCGTCACCGATACGGACAATGCCGTAAGGAATTGCTGTGTTAACGCCGAGAACGAAAGCTCTTCTCGAATTTTCACGTTCCTGCATAATTTCGGGAAGAGCATCACGGTTGAAATACTGCTTTACGATTGTTTCATCGTCATAGCGGTAAACTGCGCCGTTTGCACCCTTGGCAATGAATTCACAGCCGTCAAGGCTGATTCTGGGATATGTTTTTTCAATTTTCATCATTTCTGTGAAGCCTGTCATTTCAAAAACAGAGTAAACTTCGGGCGAAACATTGATTATCGCAAGGTCGGGTTCGGATTTTCTTAAACGAAGCAAGACACGGAGACCCGCACTTGAGATGTACTCGAGATTATCGGCATCAAGAACGGTGTGCATTCCTTGATTTGCATTTTTTATTTCATTGATTTTCTCTTCAAATTCAGGTGCGTTTGTTGCGTCAATTTTGCCTTCAAGGTTTATGTATAAAATGTTTTTATCGGTTCTGAATTCCATATCAATTATTCCTTCCAAAAACTGTTTTTACAAGTTCGCTGTATTCCTGCCATGCAGGGAAATCTTTGAGCGAAAAAGTCAGCTCTGCAATGGTGCTGTAATACCAGAACTGTTGCTCGGGGTCTTTTTGATTGAAAGACTGCCACATTTTTTCGCCTTCGTTTCTCCATATCCTGTAAAAAGACCTCATATTGGCAAGCTTGTCACCGAGCCAGAGCATAAGAACATCGGTATCTCCGCAGCTTGCAAGCTCTTCAAGTGATTCCTCTTTGCGGATTCTCCAGGTATCTTCGGGCGGCAGATCCGCACGCTTATCCTCTGTTTCGGACTCAACAAGCAATCTCACTCTTGCCCCGAACTTTTCTTCAATTTCTTCAATAGTAACGCCAGTATCTTCTACAACATCGTGAAGAACGGCAGCTGAAATAACATCCTGATTGCTTGTCATTGTGCCGACAATAACTGCGGCTTCAAGGGGATGAAGAATATAGGGTGTTTTGTCTTTTTTTCTGCACATTCCGTCATGTGCTTTTGCGGCAAATTCAATTGCCAACGTCACTTTATCCATTATTTAATCACCAGAATATCAGCAAAGCCCGTCATTTCAAGAATATCCATAACATCATCGCTGACATTGATAAGTTCCATGCTGCCCTGTGCGTTCATCTTTTTCTGTGCACCGAGAAGAACTCTGAGACCCGCACTCGAAATGTAGTTGATTCCGCCGAAATCAAGAACAAGATTTACGAGAGCATCGCCTTCGTTGTTTATTGCCTGCTCAAGCTCGGGAGCAGTTACGGTGTCAAGTCTGCCTTCAAGTTTAAAAACTGTTGAATTATTTACCTTTTCAATATTTATATTCATAATTATTCTCCTTTAAATTTTCTTTGTCATGGTCAGAATGTTCTGTCCGTTTTCGTATGAATAAGAAATGGTGTCCATGGTTTTCTTTGTGATGAAAATGCCCAAACCGCCGATTTCTCTTTCATCTGCCGAAAGAGTGATATCAGGCTCTGCTTTTTCAAGCGGATTGAACGGAGTGCCGTTATCCTTAACAACAAGAGTCATAAGTCTCTCCTTTTCGTCAAAGCCGAAAGAAAGAGTTGCATTGCCGCTTTTGTCACCGTAGGCATAGCTTGCGATGTTGACGAAGATTTCTTCAACAGCAACACAGATTGTCATTGAGCTTTTCATGGGACATTCAAAGCTTTCAAGGCATTCTTCCGTAAAAGCCATAACCTCGGGCAGGGCATCTTTTGTTGCCGAAAAGATTTTTTCTTTCACGCTTTCGCCTTCTTTCTTTTTATAGTCGAAAACAAGCATCGTGATATCGTCAAACTGCGGAGCATCTCCTGCAAATTTATCGATATCCTCTTTGAGACCCGAAAGCAAGTTTTCAGCACTCAGACCTCTGTTTTTATCAATATATGACAGCAGTCTTTCTTCACCGTAAAGAGTTTCGTTTATATCCGTAGCTTCCGTTACGCCGTCGGTATAAAGGAAGATTCTGTCACCCTTGTTAAGTGTTATTTCGTTCTCTCTGTACTTTATGCCTTCCATACCTGCAAGCACAAAGCCCGGTCGGGTTTTAAGATATTCGCATTCACCGTTTGTGTGAACGATAACCGGCGGATTGTGTCCTGCATTTGCAAAACTGAGCTTTCCTGTTGAAAGGTCGAATTTGCCTATCCATGCGGTAACAAACATACCCGAGTCGTTGTTTTCGCAAAGTTTCTCGTTGGCAAGAGTAAAAATTTCATTGACAGAAAGTCCTCTTTCCGCAAGGTCTTTTATGATGGTTTTTGCCGTCATCATAAACATAGCGGCAGGGATTCCTTTACCTGAAACATCGGCGGCAAGGAAAAAGACCGTGTTATCATCAAATGAATAGAAATCATAGAAATCTCCGCCAACTTCTTTTGCAGCAATCATCTGTGCAAAAACGGAATAATCTTCCGTGTCCGGGAAATTCGAGGGCAGAGCCGAAAGCTGAATCTGTTTTGCATATTCAAGCTCTTTATCTAT
>JAXJVE010000028.1:0-4663 GCA_036308705.1 Acutalibacteraceae bacterium | reverse complement strand
CTTTGCGTAAGAATGCTCAAGAATGTTGGCGATGACTGTGAAGTAGTATTCACAGATGACCTTGACACAGCTCTTCAGGGTGCGGACTTTGTTGTTACACAGATTCGTGTAGGCAAGCTTCCCTGCCGCCATCTTGATGAAAGCATTCCCAAGAAATATGACCTTATCGGTCAGGAAACAACAGGTATCGGCGGTTTCTTCAAGGCACAGAGAACAATCCCCGTTATCAAAAAAATCTGTGAAAGAATCGAAGCTATCTGCCCCGATGCATGGCTTATCAACTTCACAAATCCCTCGGGTATCATCACCGAGTTCATTCTCAACAACACAAATGTTAAGAACATCGGTCTTTGCAATGTTCCCATTGATATGCTTGACGATGTTAAGGAAATTACAGGTCTTGACAGTGAGATTACCTATGTAGGTCTTAACCACCTCAGCTGGATTACTTCAGTTAAAAAGAACGGCGAAGAACTTCTTCCCGGCCTTATCGAAAGCGGTTTCTCACCCAAGGTTATGGCTAATATCAAGGATGACGGCTTCTCAATTGACTGCCTCAAGACTGTTCAGGGTCTTCCCTCATCATATCTTCAGTATTACTACTGCCGTGAAGCAAAGCTTGCTCACCAGAGAGAAGATGATAAAACAAGAGCTCAGGTTTGTATGGAAATTGAAGAGCAGCTTCTTGAAATGTATCAGAATCAGGAAATCGTTACAAAGCCCGCACTTCTTGATAAGAGAGGCGGTCACAAGTATTCACTTGCAGCGGTTTCACTCATTGATTCAATCGCAAACGATAAGAAAGACGTTCACGTTGTAAACATCAAGAACAACGGCACTCTTCCCTTTATGGCTGATGACGATATCGTTGAAATTGCAGCTGTTATCGGTGCAGACGGTGCAACTCCCGTTCCCGTAACAGAAAAAATCAACGACCATATCGTAGGTCTTATGAGAGTTGTTAAAACCTATGAAAAGTATGCTGTTAAGGCTGCTATCACAGGTGATGATGACTACGCAATCAAAGGCCTTCTTGTTCATCCTCTTGTTGGTGACTACGAAAAGGCAGTTAAGTGCTTCAACGAACTTAAGGAAGCACACAAGGAATTCCTTCCCCAGTATTTCAATAAGTAATAACAAACCCGTCGGGCAAAACGTCCGACGGGCTTTTTTACTAAAATTTACACTGTAAAAAGTTGTTTATAATGTTCTTTTTACATTGCTTTATTTTTAACGGTATGTTATTATATATATGTAATAAAAATAAGGAGGATGATTCCAATGGCAAGATTTACTCTCCCCAGAGATCTCTATCACGGCAAGGGTTCTCTTGAGGTACTCAAAACTCTCAAAGGCAAAAAGGCAATCGTTTGCGTAGGCGGCGGTTCAATGAAAAAGTTCGGCTTCCTTGATAAGATTGTTGCTTATCTTGAAGAAGCAGGTCTTGAAGTTAAGCTTTTTGAAGGCATCGAGCCCGATCCCTCAGTTGATACTGTTATGAAGGGTGCAGCTGTTATGGCTGAGTTTGAGCCCGACTGGATCGTTGCAGTTGGCGGCGGTTCACCCATCGACGCAGCAAAGGCAATGTGGATCAAGTATGAATATCCCGAAATCACATTTGAGCAGATGTGTGTTGTATTCGGTATTCCCGAGCTTCGCAAGAAGGCACGCTTTGTTGCTATCCCCTCAACATCAGGTACTGCAACAGAAGTTACCGCTTTCTCAGTTATCACAGATTATGAAAAGGGTATCAAGTATCCTCTTGCAGACTTTGAAATCACTCCCGATATCGCTATTGTTGATTCAGAGCTTGCAGAAACAATGCCCAAAAAGCTTGTTGCTCACACAGGTATGGACGCAATGACACACGCTGTTGAAGCTTATGTTTCAACTGCAAACTGCGACTACACAGATCCCCTCGCTCTTCACGCAATCGAAATGATTCAGGAAAATCTTATTGGTTCATATAACGGCGATAACGATTGCCGTGAAAAGATGCACAACGCACAGTGCCTTGCAGGTATGGCATTCTCAAATGCTCTTCTTGGCATTGTTCACTCAATGGCTCATAAGACAGGTGCAGCTTTTGCAGATTACGGCAACGGTGCTCACATCATCCACGGTGCTGCAAACGCAATGTATCTTCCCAAGGTTATTGAATTCAACGCAAAGGTTGAATCAGCTGCAAAGCGTTACGCAAAGATTGCAGACAGACTTAACCTCGGCGGTGAAACCGTTGAAGAGAAGGTTCAGCTTCTTATCGCATTCCTTCGCGGAATGAACGAAAAGCTCAACATTCCTCAGTGCATCAAGAACTACGGTGCAGACAGCTATCCCACAGAGCAGGGCTTTGTTCCCGAAGAAGTATTCCTTGAGAGACTTCCCGAGATTGCAAAGAACGCTATCGGCGATGCTTGCACAGGTTCAAATCCCCGTCAGCCCAGCCAGGAAGAGATGGAAAAGCTCTTCAAGTGCTGCTACTATGACCTCAAAGTTGATTTCTGATTAAAAAATATCGGTGTGTATCATACGGTACACACCGATTTTCTTTTAAAGGAAGGGCTTCATCTGATCCTCGAGTTTGGCCTCAAGGGTGCTGATACGGTTTGCAAGATTCATAACCTCGGGTGCGGCGGCAGGATACTGATTCATATACTTATGAATGGATTTGATTCCCATTCCGCAGCCGTCTGTGATAAGGCTTGCCGCCTGAGAAGCGGTAGGCTTCATCACCATTTCTGCATTGGTTTTGATTTTTGACATACCTTTCGCCATAATATTAGGCTCTTTGCCCTCGCAATCCATCTTGTGAAGGGTGTTGTCAATATCTTTTTCAAGGTCTTTGTGCTCTGTTTTGCTCTCTTTGAGTACCTGAAGCAGCTCCTTATCGTCAAGATAGGGAAGAACATCGTCGATTGACGAAACTGCCATTCTGATACCCGCACTGCATTCTTTGAGCAAACTGATAGTGTCTTTGTTTTCCATATTAACTCTCCTTTGAATTTATTCACAATTAGTATGTGCAGATTTATTGACAAATATTTGATTTTTATTTATCATAAAATCAGGAGAGTGATAAAAATGATATTTGCAAACCATGCTCACGTTTTCCCAAAAGAAATAAGACCCGAAGGCAGCGTTGAGAGCCTTATGAGATTTCTTGACGAATGTGAAATTGACAAAGCGGTTGCGTTTGCACCGTTTTCGGACAGATTTCACGAAGGCGGATTTGAAGGCAGCCAGAATGAGTGGCTTGCAAAGGAGATAAAAGGCAATGACCGTCTTGTAGGATTCGGTACAATAGATTTTGAGCAGAATCTCCGTGATGAGGTTGACAGAATTGCAGACCTCGGTTTCAAGGGCATTAAAATGCACCCGCCTTATCAGGAATTTGTGATTGACGGCCCCGAAGCGTTTGAAATATACGAAAGAGCACAGGAGCTCGGGCTTTTTATTTCGTTCCATTCAGGTATGCACTGGCACAGACTCAGGGATAACCGAGTTTTGCTTTTTGATGAGGTTGCGTGGAATTTCAAAGACCTCAAATTCAGTATGGAGCATATCGGCGGCTATCATTTCTTTAAAGAAGCACTTGCCGTTATGTGTAACAATTCAAGATACGGCGGCAATGTTTTTGCAGGCTGGACAAGTGTCGGCAACCGCAAGGGCAAAGGTGATGAATGGTATCTCACCGATGAACAGCTTGAAACTGTTATCTATCAGACAGGCGATGATTCGAGCATTTTCGGTCTTGATTTTCCGTATTCAAAGCCCGAACACATCAAATCAGATATTGCACGCATAAAAAGTCTTGATATCAGCGAAGATGCCAAAGAAAAAATCCTGGGTAAAACACTTGAAAGAGTGCTTAAATAACAAAAACGGGGAACCAATCGGTTCCCCGTAATTTTATTTCTTTTCTGCCGTGTTCATTGAGTTTTTGTAAACGAAGAATCTGCAATAGAGATATTCCGTAACAAGATTTATAACCATTGTGCCTGCGAGTATTATGTATTCGTTTATACCTTTTATATCGACAAGCTGATATGTCCACCATAATGAAAGGGGAGTGAATATACAATAGAAAGCTGCAACTTTAAGCATTGCAACAGGTATGTTAGCGGCGGATTTGAAGGTGAATTTTCTGTTGAAAGTGAAATTCCAGAGAACGGAAAGAACAAGTGCTATAAGATAGCTGACAGCAGCTTTCCATTTAAAAGTATCGGGAAAGATAAGTTCGTTGCAGACGATATCCGCAACAGTCTGAATTATTCCTGCAGATGCCGAGAAAAGTGCGAATTTCACAACCTGGAAAAAGTTCTGTTTGCCTGTCATTTTTTGTTCGCTCATTTTATTTCCTCCTTAGCTTTTAAAAGCAGAGATGCAACTCTGCAGGCTCTGTTGTATGCTTCTGCTATGTATGATTCAATCGGCATTGCGGCGTATTTATCGTTATCGTGTCTGTTTGGTTTGCTTGTGGTATTCAGTTCAAAACACAGATTGCCGTTAAAACCGCAGTCTGCAAGCCTTTTTGCAACGCTCTGCCAATCGTGAATTCCGTCAAACGGCAGAAGATGAAGGTCATCAATATATGTAATCTTACCGCTGAAATCACGGATTCCGAGGTTGTCGTTGAGATGGGTGCAGATAAGTCTGTCGCTTT
>JAXJVE010000027.1:0-5337 GCA_036308705.1 Acutalibacteraceae bacterium | reverse complement strand
GAGTATGCCCAAGAACGGTATCGTTGTTCTTTATACCGAAACAGATGCCGAAAGAATGACAACCAAAGTTCCCGATCTCAGGCAGATGACGGTTTCAGAGGCAAACAAACAGGCTCTTGCATCTGGTCTGAATATCAGAATTTCGGGTAACGCTTTGAATGCGGGAGAGCTTATTTCTTATGACCAGAGCCTCGAGGTTGATGAAGAGGTCGATTGCGGCAAAACAATAACTGTTTATTTCAAATCCGATAAAGGTGTAGGTGACCTTGCCCAATAGCGTTCGGATTTGATACGGAGGAACAAAGATGAAACTTAATGAAATTGTAAAGGAAATATGTGCAGACGGCATTTTTGATGACAGAGAAGTATCCTTTATAACGGATAATTCCGCAAAGGTCTGTGAAGGCTGTATCTTCGTTTGTATTGAAGGCAGACGGTTTGACGGACACACAAAAGCCGCAGAAGCTCTTGAAAACGGTGCGGTTGCGGTTGTTGTTCAGAAAGATATGGGGCTTAAAAATCAGATTCTTGTTGAAAATACAAGAAGTGCTTATGCCCATATAAGTGCTGCATTTTTCGGTCATCCCGAGAAAAAACTCAGAATTATCGGTGTAACGGGTACAAACGGTAAAACCACAACCTGCTTTATTCTCAAATCCGTTCTTGACGGTATGGGTCATAAAACAGGTTTGCTCGGTACTGTAAAAAATATAGTCGGCGACAAGGAATATCCCGCATCGCTCACAACCCCCGATTGCTATGACCTTTTCTCGCTCTTTAAAGAGATGGTTGATAACGGCTGTGAATACTGCGTTATGGAAGTTTCATCTCAGGCTCTTGACCAGAGAAGAGTTGACGGTATTCATTTTGATGCCGCAATTTTTACAAATCTTACTCAGGATCATCTTGATTATCACGGAACATTTGAAGCCTACAGAGATGCAAAGCATATGCTTTTTGAAAACACATCTCTTGCGGTTGTAAATATTGATGACGAAAGTGCTGAATATATGCTCAGCAATGTTGATTGCAGAAAGGTTACCTTCTCAATCAACAGCGATAAATGCGATTATTCGGCAAAAAATATAAGAATTGCCGCTTCGGGCGTTAAATATGAGCTCCTCAGCAGCGGAAATATCGGCAGAATTCATTTTGAAGTGCCCGGCAAATTCTCGGTTTATAACTCAATGGGTGCGGCGGTATGCCTCGTTGAAATGGGTATGGATTTCAGAGCTGTGCTCGATTCACTTGTTGCGTGCAAGGGTATTCCCGGCAGAATGGAAGTTGTTCCCACCGATACACCATACACCGTTATCATTGACTATGCACACACTCCTGACGGTCTTGAAAATGTGCTCGGTTGTGTGCGTGAAATAACAGACGGTAAAGTTATAACCGTGTTTGGTTGTGGCGGCGACAGAGATAAAACAAAGCGACCCATTATGGGCGAAATTGCGGCAAGACTTTCTGATGTTGCCGTTGTTACTTCTGACAATCCCCGAAGCGAAGACCCTGAAACAATAATCGAAGAAATTGTTGCGGGTATCGGCAAACACGATTCAAAAATAATTGTTGACAGTGACAGAACGGGAGCTATAAAAAAAGCTCTTGAAACCGCTCAGAAGGGTGACGTTGTTGTTCTTGCAGGCAAGGGTCAGGAAACTTATCAGGTGCTTGCAAGCGGCAAAATACACTATGATGAGCGTGAGGTAGTTGCAAAAATACTTTCCGAAAAGGCGGGAAAATAAAATGAAGGCTCTGACTTTCAAAGAAGCCGCATCGGCAGTCGGCTCATCAAGTAATCTTGACGGTAAATTTGACTGTATATGCACCGATACAAGAAAAATAACAGACGGTTGTATTTTTATAGCTATTAAAGGCGATAACTTTGACGGCCACGATTTTGCCGCAAAAGCCATTGAAAACGGTGCTCAGGCGGTTATCGTTGAGAAAGACTGCGGACTCGGTGACAGGCAGATTGTTGTTGAAAACACAAGAACTGCGTTGCTTGACCTTGCGGGCTATTACAGAAGCCTTTTCAATATTCCCGTTATCGGTGTTACCGGCAGTGTCGGTAAAACAACAACAAAAGAAATGATTCATGCCGTTATGTCGGCTAAATATAATACTCTTAAAAACGAGGGCAACCTCAACAACGAAATCGGTGTACCTCTTACTCTTTTCAGGCTTGATGAAACTCACGAAGCTGCCGTTATCGAAATGGGAATGAGCGGTTTTGACGAAATTTCAAGAATGACAAAAGCGGTAAAACCCGATGTTGCCGTTATTTCAAATATCGGCGTTTCACATATTGAAAATCTCGGTTCAAGAGAGGGTATTCTCAAGGCGAAACTTGAAATTCTTCACGGAATGAAGGCGGATGCTCCGATTATCCTCAACGGTGACGATGATATGCTTGTGACCGTAAACCCCGGTACACATCCGGTGGTTTATTACGGAATTGAAAATAATGATGTAAACTACAAGGCATCAGATATAACCTCCAAAGAGAGCGAAATCGAAGCGACCATCGGTTTCGCAGGCGGTTCGGGTAGGGTGAGCCTGCCTTATCCGGGCCGTCACAACATCTATAATTCCCTTGCTGCCGTTGCGGCAGGCGGATTTTTCGGCATAGAGCCCGAAACTGCATTTGAAGCACTCAAAAATTATGTGCCCGCAGGTATGAGGCAGAGAATCGTTAAAAAATACGGAATGACATTTATTGAGGATTGCTATAACGCAAGCCCCGATTCTCAGGCTGCCGCACTTGCAGTTCTCGGCGGAATGAATTCAAAGCGTAAAATTGCCGTTATCGGCGATATGCTTGAACTCGGTGCAGTAAGTAAAGATGCTCACTACGGAGTAGGCACAAAAGCTGCGGAAAACAAAATTGACGCAGTATTTACATACGGTGAACGTGCTCTTGAAACCGCAAGGGGTGCAAAAGACGGTGGTATTGCCGATGTGAGAAGTTTTGACGATAAAAACCTTCTTTCGTCTGAACTTGCTTCTTATCTTGAAGAAGGCGATGCGGTGCTTTTTAAAGCGAGCAGAGGTATGAAGCTTGAGGATGTTATTAATTCGCTTTACAACACTTTTGATAATAACTGACTGAAAGGAAAATCCTTTTTATGAATACCGTTGCCGCTATTCTTATTGCCGCTGTTGCGGGCCTTGCAATAACAGGAGTTCTCGGTTTTGTGATGATTCCGTGGCTCAGGAAGTTGAAATTCGGGCAGACCATTCTCGAAATAGGCCCCAAATGGCACAGCAGTAAGCAGGGGACACCCACTATGGGCGGCATAATGTTTATTATCGGTACAGTCGGTGCAATTCTGCTTGCCGTTGTTACCGATAAAATTATGGGCGGCGATATCGTTGCATCGGGCAGCCTTGTACCTCAGGAAATGTACACAAAACTCTGGGGCGGTGTGGCTATGGCACTTGCATTTGGTTTTATCGGCTTTGTTGATGACTACATCAAGGTTGTTAAACATCAGAATCTGGGGCTTACGATAAAACAAAAATCGTTGTTTCAGTTTCTTACCTGCCTTGCGTATCTGATAAGCGTTTATATGGGAATGCAGGGCGGCACGCATATGTTTATTCCGTTTATCGGCAATGTTGAATTGGGATTTTTCTATTGGATTTTCGGCATTGTGTTTATCTATTCAACCGTTAATTCCGTTAATTTTACAGACGGCGTTGACGGTCTTTGCGGCAGTGTTACGGTTACTGCGGCAATTTCAATCGGAGTTATTGCGGCAATGAAGGGTCTTTTCGGCTTTTCAATGGCTGCAGCTGCTCTTGCGGGAGCCTGTATCGGCTTCGTTCTGTGGAACAAGAATCCCGCAAAGGTTTTTATGGGCGATACGGGTTCAATGTTTCTCGGCGGTATGATTGTTGCTCTTTCGTATGCAATCGGTTGCCCTGTTATTGTTTTGCTTGCGGGTCTTGTTTATGTTATCGAAGGAGCTTCTGATGTAATTCAGATAGTTTATTATAAAGCGACGGGCGGCAAGCGTATTTTTAAAATGGCACCCGTTCATCATCATTTTGAAATGTGCGGCTGGAGTGAAAAGAAAATCACAACGGTCTTTACAATAATCAACATTATCGGCGGCATTTCCGCAATTGCCGTTATGTATTACGGCGGATATATACTGAAATAGGAGGGGAAAGCTTGAAACAGGAGATTCTTGCACATTTCGGGATTTTTAATCTCATAGGCGATGTGTTCAGAGGCAAAAAGAAATTCAGGGATTTGTTCAGCACAAGCCCTATGGATATAACATTTCTTACCCTTGTTATTGCCGTTCTCACAATAGGAATTATTATGATGTTTTCGGCAAGCTATGTTAACGCAATGTACGGCATCTCTGAAGAAAGCGGCGGTGCGTATTACTATGTAAAAAATCAGGCGGGTTTTGCCATTCTCGGCGTTGTTATGATGCTTATTCTCTCTCATCTTAAACCCGATGTTTTCAGGCAGGCTACGGGAGTTATAACGGTTATCGCACTTTTGCTTCTTCTTTATGTTCTTATAAATCCTCATATAGTTGAAGGCAAAGAACAGTTCAAAAGATGGGTTAAAGTTCCTGTTATCGGTACATTCCAACCGTCTGAAATCGCAAAACTTGCGGTTGTAATGTTCCTTGCGTTCAGTATGGAACGATATCATAAAATAATTGAGCAAAAATGGTGGGTAATCTTCCCTTACGGCGGATTCGTGCTTATTTTCTGTGCTCTTGTTTATGCGGAAAATCACGTTTCGGGCACCTTGCTTATTCTCGGTATCGGTACGGTAACGATTTATTTCGGCGGTGTCAGAATTCATAAGCTGGTATATATTTTAGGCATAGCGGTGGTTGTTCTCGGTGTTATATTTGCGGCATTGAATGCGGATAAACTCCTTGAAGGCTACGCCAGTGAGCGAATCAGAATATGGCTCAAACTTCTTACGGGTGAAGAACTTACCGCGGCAGAAACAAGAGGTTCGGGCTGGCAGAGTTTGCAGTCGCTCTATGCTATCGGCTCAGGCGGACTTTTCGGGCTTGGTTTCGGCAATTCAAAGCAGAAGCATCTTTATCTCCCCGAGCCGCAGAACGACTTTGTTTTTGCAATAGTTTGTGAAGAACTCGGCTTTATCAGAGCAATTATTATAATTCTGCTTTTCGTTCTTCTTGTTGCAAGAGGATTTGTTATCGGTTTAAGAGCAAAAAGCAGATTTGAAGCAATGCTTGCAATGGGCATAAGCTTTCAGGTTGGTCTTCAGGCGGCACTTAATATTGCCGTTGTAACCTCAACGGTTCCCAATACGGGTATCAGTCTGCCGTT
>JAXJVE010000026.1:0-1573 GCA_036308705.1 Acutalibacteraceae bacterium | reverse complement strand
GTGTAACCAACAAAACCGTTGAGATTTCACACGGCAAGTGTCATTACTCAAAAGGCAACTACTCAACATATTTAAAGCTCAGGGAAGAACGTCTTGAAAGCGAAAGAAGGCAATACGAAAATCAGATTGCCGAAATAAAACGCATTGAAGGTATTATTGAACAGCAGCGTTCATTTGCAAGAGAAAGAAACTTTATTACTGCCGAGAGCAAACGCAAAATGCTTGAAAAGAAAAAGGCTGAACTTGTTGTGCCCGACCCTCCCCTTTCGGCAATGAGAATGAAGTTCACTCCCGTTTGTGAAACGGGAAACGATGTGCTGAATGTAAGCGGTCTTTCAAAAGCTTACGGCACAAAACGTCTTTTTGCAAATGCAGATATGGAAGTTTATAAAAATGACCGTGTGTTCATTCTCGGCACAAACGGTTGCGGTAAAACAACTCTTCTGCGTATTCTCACCCGTCAGCAATCTGCTGATGACGGCACTTTCAACTTTGGCTCAAACGTTAAAATCGGCTATTTTGACCAGAGCCTTGAAAGCCTTAAAGGCGGCAAAACCGTTATTGATGAGATATGGGATGAGCACAGATTATTTACAGAAAAAACAGTCAGAAGCTATCTTGCCCTCTTCCTTTTCAGGGGCGATGATGTTTTCAAGAATGTTGATACTCTCAGCGGCGGCGAAAAGGCAAAACTCTGCTTGCTCAAGCTGATGCTCTCAGGTGCAAATGTGCTTTTACTTGACGAGCCTACCAACCATCTTGATATCGTTTCAAGAGAAGTGCTTGAAGCGGCTCTGAGCGATTTTGACGGCACTATTATCGCTGTTTCGCACGACAGATATTTTATCAACAAACTCTCAACCCGTATTTACAGAATGAGTGAAAACGGATTTGAAAAGTTTGACGGCGATTATGACACCTATACGGGAATTGCCCTTGCACAGGCAAAAGAAAAGCCCAGAAAAGCAGAGCAAAAAGTTAATCTTTATAAGCTCCGCAAAGAAAGAGACAGCGAAATCAATAAACTCAAAGGCAAAATCAAACGTACCGAAGAAGAAATCGAACGTCTTGATAACGAAATATCAGAGGTAAACGGTCTGCTTTCAACCCCCGAGGTTTCGGCAGACTACGAAAAAGTAATATCCCTCACAAAACAACTTGAAGAGCTTACAGATTCACAGCTGGCAGCTATGGATGACTGGGAGCAGATGAATTCAAGACTCAGCGAATTAACGGAGGCGGAAATATGACAAGTCAGCAGCTTTTCAAAAATTCAAAGTGGATAGAGTGTACAGGCAGCGATGCTCCTGTTTTCAAAAAAACTTTCAATGCCGTCAAAGGCGAAAAAGCGGAAATTATAATCTGCGGTCTGGGTTACTTCAAGCTCTTCATAAACGGCAAAAAGGTCAGCGATGACCTGCTTGTACCCAATGCAACAAACTACAATAAAAGAGATACGGGTGCACTTGTTTTTCCGCTTTACAACGATATGACAAGCCGCACATACTGTATGAAATACGATATCACCGATTATCTTGCAGACGGTGAAAACACTCTTGCCGTTATGCTCGGC
>JAXJVE010000025.1:0-4479 GCA_036308705.1 Acutalibacteraceae bacterium | reverse complement strand
GGTGTATACGGCAAGCTTTATCACAGAGGAATACCTTTTTTTAAAGATTATGGTCTTAAAGATTATGAAAACTCAAAAAAATATGAAAACTATACCGTAAATAAGCTTTTTGGCGAAAAACTTACCGTCGATATTCTTTATAATGCACAGATTACTCCGTATCTTAAAGTTGAAGCCCCCGCAGGTAAAAAGATTCGCATAACAACCGAAAACACTCTGATAGGTGCGGTTTCAACTACCTACAAAACCAAAGAAGGGGTGCAGGAGTTTGAAGCACCCGGTTGGTTTAACGGAGAACACATTACATATAAAATTCCCAAAGGCGTTAAGGTTATATCGTTGAAATACCGTGAAACGGGATATGACAGTTCGTTCTGCGGTGACTTCAGATGCGATGATGAGTTTATGAATTCTCTGTGGCAAAAATCGCTTCGTACCCTGTATGTGACAATGCGTGATAATTTTATGGATTGTCCCGACAGAGAGCGTGCTCAATGGTGGGGCGACGTTACAAGCGAAATGATTATGACGATGTATTCGATGGACAGCAATTCGTATTTGCTCTATCAAAAAGGCGTTGAAGCAATGCTTTCTCACGTTGACGATACAAAGGTGCTTCAGACCGTTGTGCCGATAAACGGTGATTATTTTGAGCTTCCCGTTCAGCAGCTTGCGGGAATCGTCGGCTTCCTCACATACTACGAATATACAGGCGATAAAGCGTTTCTGGAAAAGGTTTATGACGCATCTCTTGATTACCTTAAGCTTTGGAAAATCGGAGAAAATAATCTTGTTGTTCACAGAGAAGGCTCGTGGGATTGGGCTGACTGGGGCAGCAAAGCGGATATGACGGCTATTGAAAATGCCTGGGTTTATTATGCTCTTTCATCCGCAGAGGAAATGGCGGGAATTCTGGGGAGAAATGAGGATATCTCATTCATCACTCAAAGAAAAAATACTATCGCAAAAGGATATAAAGCTCTCTGGACTGAAGACGGCTTCAAAAGCAAAGATGTTAAAAAGCCTGATGACAGAGCAAACGCTCTTGCGGTTTTGTCGGGTCTTGCAGAAAAAGAACAGTATGATACTATTATAAACGTACTTGAAACAACAAAAAATTCAAGCCCGTATATGGAATATTATGTACTTGAAGCTCTTTGCAAAATGGGTGAATACGAAGCCGCAACAAACAGAATCAAAGAAAGATATGAGGGTATGATGAGTGAGGATTACTCAACTCTCTGGGAATTCTGGGATTCGTGGAGAGGCACTAAAAACCACGCGTGGACAGGCGGCCCTCTTGTTATTATGAGCAAGCATATTGCGGGTGTCAGACCGCTTACGGCAGGATATGAAAAAACTGAAATAAATCCGCAGTACGGTCTATATAAAAATATATCGTGCACCGTGCCTTCCGTTAAGGGCATTATTGAGTTTGACTATAAATATGAAAACGGCAAATCAATTATCAACCTTGAATATCCCGAAAATACAGAAGTAATTTTGCATATTCCCGATAATGCGGTTGTTACGGCAAACGGCAAGACTTTTGAAGGCGAAAAATCGGTTATTGTTCTGTAAATTGACGTTTTGTACATACAGACATATTTGTCTGGTTGCACAAAAAACAAGCATACTTTATGTTACTTTTGCTTTAATGCATTAAAACTATTGCAAATCTCAAAAATATATATTATAATATAGCAAAGAATTCTTGCGTATTTTGACGCAGGGAAAATTAAGGAGGCAAATTATGAAGAAAAAATTAGCTATTGTTCTTTCGCTGGTTCTTGTTTTCGCAACTCTGTTTATGACAGCTTGCGGTGATGGCAGTCAGACTGACCCCGGTGCTGCTTCAGATGCACAGACATTCAGCACTGTCAGAGTAGGAACAGGCAGCAACACAGGTACATATTATGCATTCACAACTGCAGCTTGTCAGATTCTCGGAACCGCTGACTACGGTTTTGAAGTTCTTTCAACAGGCGGTTCACAGGATAACATTGAAGGTATCGCAGATGGCGACTATCAGATGGCTATTGTTCAGAACGACGTTATGAACTATGCATACGAAGGTTCAAACGGCTTTACCAATCAGATTCAGTCATTCTCAGCTATCGGCTGCGTATATCCCGAAGTATGTCAGATTATTGCAACAAAGGCATCAGGCATCAAAACAGTTGCTGACCTTAAGGGTAAAAACGTTGCTGTAGGTGACGTTGGTTCAGGTGTATACTACAACGCAACTCAGATTCTTGCTGCTGCAGGTCTTGATATTGATAAGGATATCAACAAGACAGCTGCTTCATTCGGCGATTCAGCAACTCAGCTTAAAGACGGTGCAATCGATGCTGCTTTCATTACTGCAGGTACTCCTACAACTGCAATCACCGAGCTTGCAACATCAACAGAAGTTGTTGCTGTTGACCTTGGCGAAGAAGTAATTGCAAAGCTTATGGAAGATTATTCATTCTATGCAAAGTATGAAATGACAGAAAAAGATTACGATTTCATTACTGCACCTGTTAATACAGTTGCTATTATGGCAACATTTATTGTAACAAACGATATGAGCGAAGATCAGGCATATCAGATCACAAAAGACCTTTGGGAGAAGCAGGCTGATATAGCAGCTGCACACGCAAAGGGTAACGAAATGAATACTGATATTGCAGCTTCAGCTATCGGTAAAGTTCCTCTTCATCCCGGTGCAGAGAAATATTATAAAGAAGCAGGTATAATTGCATAATCCCGCGTTAGCAAATATGAAAAATGCCGCGATTAAATATTGCGGCATTTTTTATTAATATTATTATCTATTTCAGAAAGAGGAAAACGCATTGAACGAAGTAATAAAAAATGATGCTGAACTCGAAGTCGTTGATTCTCAGGCTATAATGCAGGAGTTCGACAGAGAAAGCAATGTCAGAGTGTTCACGGGTTGGAGAAAGAAAATTATAACCGCTCTGATGGCTTCATTCAGCCTTTATATGATTGCGATGGCTTTGGTATTTCCCACCGCAACCAAATACACAAAGCTTACCACGTTTATGGCTTTTATTGTGTTTATTGGTTTTTTAATTTTTCCTGCATATAAAAAACAGACCAAGAAGGTAAACTATGTTCCGTTTTATGATATAATCCTGTCGGTTGTGGGTTCGGGATGTTTCCTTTACTATACAGTTTTTCAGGATGATATCAATTTGTCGGGTAAGTTCGGTCTGGGTAAGCAGCCTCTCAGACTTTTTATCGCTCTTGTGGCGATATTGCTTTTGGTTGAGCTTGTCAGAAGAGCAGTCGGTCTGCCGATAATATTTGTTGCGGGTGCTTTTGTTTTGTATGCAGTAATAAAAGCATATACCGTTAATCCGGATACGGCATTCAGAAACCTTATGTACAGTTTGTTCTATGATGTTTCAAACGGCTTGTTCTCAACACCTGTTTATGTTTGTACAACATTTATAGTTCTTTTCATAATTCTCGGTGCTTTGCTTGAAAGAACAGGTATTGGCACATTCTTTGTTGACCTTGCAAACTCGGTTGCAGGTTCATCGGTAGGCGGCCCCGCTAAAGTTGCTGTTATTTCAAGTGCACTTGAGGGTATGTATTCGGGTTCGTCAGTTGCAAACACCGTAGGCAGCGGCTCGATTACAATTCCTATGATGAAAAAGACAGGCTACAAGCCTGAATTTGCTGCGGCTGTTGAAGCAGCAGCATCAACAGGCGGACAGATTATGCCTCCCATTATGGGTGCTGCCGCATTCCTTATGTCAGAAATGACAGAGGTTCCGTATTCACAGATTGCTATAGCGGCAATTCTTCCCGCATTTCTTTACTTTATGGGAATCTTCCTTATGATTCATTTTGAAGCAAAGAAGCTTGGTCTTAAAGGTCTTCCCAAGGATGCAATCCCCAATTTCTTTAAGCTTATTTTTAAAAACGGTTATCTTCTTCTTCCTATCGTTGTTCTTGTTATCAGTATGAACTATTTCAGTGCAGGTGTTTCAGCTTGCTTTGCAATACTGGTTTCACTTATTGTAAGCCTTGTTCCGCACGAGATAAACAAGAAAACAGCATGGAGAATTCTCATTCCTGTTATTCCCGTTGCAGTAACTCTTGGCGTCTGGCTTCCCTTTGGTGCAAAGAATATGCAGATAGCTATTTTCATAGGTATGATTGTTTGTGCTTTGCTTTCTTTTGTATCAAAAGGTCATTCGAATCTTGATCCCAAAACTATAGTAGATTCGCTTGAAAACGGTGCAAAGAATACTGTTGGCGTTGCCGCAGCTTGCGGTATGGCAGGATTGATTTCGGGTGTTGTTACTATGACAGCTCTCGGTCAGCTTCTTATCAATACCCTTGTTCCTATTGCAGAAAACAGCACTTTCCTTGCTTTGGTTCTTACAATGCTTTGCTGTATCGTTCTCGGTATGGGTGTTCCCACAACAGCAAACTATGTTATTATGGCAACTATAACGG
>JAXJVE010000024.1:0-9203 GCA_036308705.1 Acutalibacteraceae bacterium | reverse complement strand
CTACACCTGCCTTTACCACACTCTTCTTGACCCGAGATATACCGCCGATGCAGACGGTAGATTCAATCTTAACGGTGTTATATCAAAAAGAAACGATTATACTCACCGTATGATGTTCAGCGGTTGGGATGTTTACAGAAGCGAATTCCCCTTGCTTACCGTTATTTCACCCGAAACGGTCAATGATGAGGTCAATTCTCTGCTTGAAAGTGCAAAACAGAAGAATTCATCCTTCCCCCGATGGGAGCTTATGGGCATTGATGCGGGCTGTATGGTCGGCGACCCCGGGCTTATCGTTGTTGCCGATGCGTATGTCAAGGGTATCAGGAATTATGATGTTGATACGGCATATAAAATTGCAAAAGCATCTTCGCTTTGCTCAAAAGAGCTTTTTGGCAAAGATTTTCGTACAATAAGACCGACTTGCGAGCAATACACAAAAGATGCTTATGTGCCCGATAAACTCAGCGACACCCTTGAATATCTGCTTGCGGATTATACGATGTCAAAATTCGCAGAGGCAAAGGGCGAAAATGCCGATGCCGAATATTTTATGGGCAGAGTCAAGCGTTACGGTGAAAACTATAACAGACTTCTCCGCTTTATGGCACCGAGAAAGAAATCGGGCAGATTTATGTTTGAATGGAACGGCTATGACGATGAAGGCACTGTTGAAAGCAACATTCTTCAGCAATCGTGGTTCACACCTTATGACGTTAAGGGTCTGAGCAGACTTTTCGGTGAAAAGCGAACAGTAAAATTGCTTGAAAAATTCTTCAGAAAAGCAGATTTGTCAAAGCTCTGGAACAACGATTATAACCATTCAAACGAGCCTTGCCACAATATTACCCATTATTTTTCAATGCTCGGTCTTGCTCACAGAACACAGTACTGGACAAGAAAAGTTCAGAAAGAAGCCTATCGTATAGGTGCGTTCGGTTTCTGCGGTAATGAGGATGTCGGTCAGCTTTCGGCGTGGTATGTGCTTTCCGCACTCGGTTTTGCACAGCTTTGCCCTGCCTACGATGCCTATTTTGTGAACACTCCGCTTTTTGAAAAGGCAAAAATAAAGCTTGATAAAAAGTATCATTCCTGTTCCGTTGCCGATACTTTCTCGGTAGAATGTGACGGCAATCCCCTTGATATGCCTTATATCCGTTCAATCGCCCTCAACGGCAAAAAGCTTGACAGACCTTATCTTACTTACGGTGAAATAACCGCAGGCGGTGTGCTGAAATTTGAGCTTTCAAAAGAGCCATGCGAAGATTTCGGCAAAAATGTGCCCGAGAACTTCTTTGAATAATGAAACAACCCGATGTTCATTGCGAACATCGGGTGTTTTTTATTCTATACTGTATTCAATTTCATCAATTACAAGGCAATGCTCATTCTTCCAATGAATCTGCATTGTTTCATATTCTTTCCAATCTCCCGTATAAATCCGTTCGGGAGTTTTTGTTATGTCAAATAAAAGAAAATCAAGCTTTTTTGATTTGTGGATATGAACAAGAGTATCTCCGCCGAGAGCACCCTGATTGCTGTCTGTTACCTCTGCATAATATGTGCCTTCGGGAGAAGGGATAGTTTTCACAACCGTATTTCTTCCAAACGGCAGAAGCAACAAAAAAGATAGCAATGCAATCGGGAACAAAGCAAGCGAAGGTGTAAATATACTTATGATTTTCAAAAATATCGGTCTGATATGTTTTATTGCCATAATTGCCGTACATACAAAACAAATCAGCATACATATCGTAACAATTACTTTGTCGGAACTTTTGAAAAGGTACACAACCCAATTAATTACCGAAAATAACGGCAAAAATGTAAGCATTGCCGTATCGGATTTTTTGATGATTTTTTCTTTTGTTATGGACGAACCAATAACACAAAAAACCGAAACCACGGTGAATATAACGGCACAAACCGTATAGTTAAAAAGCGTGAATTCATATCCGAAGCAACGGCAGATTGCTTTACACAATGGCAGAAATGCGTTGATAACCGCAAGTGTGCGGATTAAGAATGATAAAGGAATATTCATATTCATATTCATCATTCCTTGCCCAGCATTGTTGCGTAGGTGTTTGAAGAGATTTTTGAAACAAGGCAGAGTATAATCGTAAACAGAATTCCTATTGCGTACCGAAGCGTAACCATAAACACACTTTCGAGAAAGTCAACAATATCGCTATCTGCAAATATTTCCAAAAAATCAAATACCGTAAATTCATAGTGGAAACCGCACCAGATTCCTGCACATAAAATAATCAGAAATGTGATAAGGCACGAAAAGTTTGAGAAACTTTTTTTGCTCTTATAGAATTTTATGAAATACCAGTTTGCAAGCGAAAGCATAAAGCCTGTTGCGGGGATAACGATGTTGAATGCCGCAAAGCTGTTGCCGAATCCGCTCGGAACTCCTGCCTCAATCGCAACGCCGAGTGTTATAACAAGAAACGATGCAAAAAGCAATGCTGACTGCAGAATTGAAGCCTTCCAATCGTTGATTTTTCTGATTTTTACAGCCTTTACTTCGTTTTTTTCGGTGTTCATTGAAGCGGACATACTTTTATAAACGGAGTAACATTCGGCACAGTTTTCAAGATGTTCTTCAACTTCTTTTTCGGTTTCTTTGCTGCAACATTTATCAATGTAAAGCGGAATCAGATCCTGAATTATTTCACAGTTCATATTCTTCCCTCATTCTTTCTGAAAGTTTTTGTTTTGCACGGTAAAATGTGACCCTTGCCCAGCTTTCGCTTTTGCCGAAGATTCTGCTGATATCCGTCAGCGAAACCTGACCGAGTACGCTGAGCATAAACACTTCCTTATAAGGCTCTTCAAGTGTATGAAGGCATTGCAGAGCTTTTTCTGTCAGTTCTTTCTGCATAAAACTTTCTTCGATATCGTCTGATTTCAGTGATTCGCCGTTTTCGATATCCGTCAGTTTTTTGTGCTCATTGTACCAGGAAAAATAAGTGTTTTTTGCAATCTGACAAAGCCATACGGAAACTTTGCTTTCATTCCTCAGACCCGATAAATTCATATATGCTCTGAAAAAAGTTTCCTGCGTGAACTCTTCCGCAAGAGAGGGGTTGCCGCTGAGCTTTATCAGATATTTATAGATAAATCCCTGATTTTCTTTGAATATTTTCTCAAAATCCGCCACATTTTCACCGTCCTTTCATCTGTTAGATTGAAAAAATGCGAAACCGTTACAAAAATTATATAACTTTTTTAATCATATTTCAATCCGATGTCGACAAATTCGGAAATGTATGATAGACTGTATCTGTTAATTTTAAAGAAAGAGGATATTCCAATGAAAAAACCTACTCTCAATTTTGGCGAATTCAGGCAGTATGATAAGGTTTTTATTACAGCAGAAAGCGGAATAAAGCCCGAAAAAGTAACTTCCGTTGCGTTTGACGGCGAAGTGCTTTATATTGCTCAGCCTGATTCGCTTATCGAATACAATGGAGGCAAAATCAAAAAAATCAACGCAAAAGTTTCAAAACTCTTCACAAGAAACGGCGTTCTTTATGCCGCAATCGGCAATGCTCTTGCAGAAATCAAAAAGGGTAAAATCAAGAAAATTGCCGAGTTTGATGCACCTGTTGTTGATATTTCGATTGCACTCGATAATTCGGTGTGGCTTATTACAGAGAAGAATCTCTATCTTCAGCAGGGCGGGGAATTTGTTGAAATTGTTGACCTTCCCGAAGCAACAGTCTGCCTTGCCGCACTCGATAATAAATCAAAATACGGCGAAACGGTTTATATCGGCTCAGCTGTTGAAGGTCTTATGTCAATGAAGGGTAAACGCCGCCATTGGGCAGAGCTTATCCCCGATATCACAGGTGCACTGAGCAAAAAAATCAACTGTGCCGCAATTGACGGTCTCGGTCATCTCTGGGTAGGCTCCGACGAAGGACTTAATATCTATGACGGCAGAAATTATTGGTTCAACGGCAATGATTTCTATTCCGTGCCCGACGGCTCATTCAACGATATGTTCTTTGCCGCAGACGGTAAAAAGTATTTTGCAACAAATACGGGCATCATCACCCTTGTTGAAGGCAAAATTTCATATTTCTCATACGGTGTATGGCTTATGCATCCCACGGTAACCAAAATTACCGTTTCGGATAAAGGCACAATTGCCGCTGTTACTCCCAGAGGTATCAGCCTTATCACTTCAAAGGATATGACTCTTGAGCAGAAGGCTGCTCATTATGATGAAATGGCGGTTAAATACTTCACCCGTAACGAGGGATATCAGGTTTCAAGAGAGCTTCGTAAATACGGCGATCTTGATTCGGGCTGGCTCCCCAACTCCGATAACGACGGACTTTTCACAGGTCTTTATTGTGCAAGCCAGTGCTTCCGCTATAAGGTAACAGGCGATAAAGAGGCTAAAGAAAACGCAAAAAGAGCCGTTGAGGCTATGATTAAGCTTACCGAAATCACAGGCAAGCCCGGTTTCACCGCAAGAGCAACAAGACATTCTTATGAAGAGGAGTTCAAAACAGGTAACAGAGAAGAGTGGCATATCTGCGAGGATAACCCCGATATGGAGTGGCTCGGCGAAACTTCAAGCGATGAGATGACAGGTCACTATTTTGCATACGGAATCTATTATGATCTTGTTGCCGATGCAAAAGAAAAGAAGAAGATTGCAAAGGTTGTTAAAACAATCACCGACCATATTATCGAGAACAACTTCCACCTTTGCGATGTTGACGGTGTGCCTACAACCTGGGCAAACTGGGAGCCTGATCTTCTCAACAACGATGACAGATGGTTCTATGAAAGAGGAACAAATTCGCTTGAAATTCTTTCATTCCTCAAGACCACATATCACGTAACAGGCGAAGAAAAATATAACGAAGTTTATAATATGCTCATCAAAAAGCATCATTACGCAATGAACTGTATTCAGTATAAGTGTGAAGACGGTCACGTTGCTCATATTGATGACCAGCTTGATTTTATCAATATTTATCCGCTTATTGTTTATAACGATAACAATGCGGAAAACGAAATTTTCAAAATGGGTCTTACCCATCATTGGGAATATGAAAGAGTTGAGCGTTCACCCTTCTTCAACGTTGTTTACGGTGCACTTACCAATAACAACTGCGATATCGAAAACGCAGCAAAATCGCTTTCTGAAATGACTCTTGACCTTATCAGATGGCCTGTTTATAACAGCTACAGAAAAGATATTGTATGGGATACCGAGCAGGCTGAAAGAGGCGTACCTGCACAGCTCAAATATCCTGTTGAATATTCATCAAGAGTTCTTGTTCACTATGACGGCAACCAGTTTGTATGCGACTCGGGTGCAGAAGAATTTGTTAATATCAACACAAAAGAGGTTAACTTTACTCTCACTCTTCCCAGCACAAACGCAAACGGTATGAGAGCACAGATGCCCTATATCTACCTTCTTCCCTATTGGATGGGCAGATACTACAATCTTCTCGGCGACTGATAAAAACAAAGGACAGCCAAACGGCTGTCCTTTTTATTATATGCTGAAAAGTTCATCTGCTGATGGCATTGATGCATCTGCACCCATACGGCTCACGGCAATGCTGCCCGCTTTGTTACCCATATCGCAGGCGGTGTAAATATCGCCCGTGCGGATATATTCAAGTGCCATTGCGGCGGTGAAGCAGTCGCCCGCAGCGGTGGTATCAACAACCTTGCAAGGGTAGGGGGGCATAATTCTGAGAGATTCGCCGTCCCAAACCGAACATCCTCTGTCACCGAGTTTGAGCACAACATACTTTGCTTTGCTTCTGTTTTCAAGAATTCTCGATGCTTCAAGGATTGATGATTCATCTTCGGGGAATATACCCGTGAGAGCTTTTGTTTCGCTTTCATTCGGAGTTATTATTGTTGCACCCTGCATTTTTTCAAGGGCAAAATTCTTTGCGGGGCCGCAGTCTATAACAGTTACGGCTTTTTTTGATATTGCACGGTTTACGCAATTCACAACTGCATCTTCGTTTGTTTCAAACTGTACAAGCAAAAGGTCGGTTGAATCATCAATGCAGTCGGCGGCTTCAATCGGGTCAATCTCTGCGTTTGCGCCTTCATAAACCACAATACGGTTTCTGCCGTTGCCGTCAATAATAATTGCGGCAAGACCCGTCTGAGCACCCGAGAGTGAAACTCCCGAGGGGTCAACATTGTTTTTTATGAGGTTTTCAATCAGCCTGTGACCGTTTGAATCATCGGCAACCTTGCCTATCATTTTAACCTGTGCACCGAGCCTTGCAAGCCCCACCGCCTGATTTGCACCCTTGCCTCCGTTGGCATAGCCGTAGGTTGTGCCGAGCACATTTTCGCCGACCTCGGGCACAATATCCATATTGAGAATCATATCTGCATTGATGCTGCCCATAACGGCGGCTTTTATGTTTTTATACATATTTACTCCTTAAAGCACAGCTCTGAATTCCTCAGCGGCAATTTTCATATCCTTGCCTTTTATGAACAGACTGCTTGTGCCGAGCACGAATATTTCCGCACCGCTCTTGCTGAGCTTTCTGCCGTTTTCGGGGCTTATGTTTCCGTCAACTTCAATGGGAATATTTTCGCATCCCCATTCGTTGAGAAGTGCTCTTGTGTATTTTGTTTTTGATTCTGCACCTGTAAAAAGCTTCTGACCCGCAAAGCCCGGGCTTACGGTCATAACAAGTGCCATATCCATATAATCGGTAAGGTATCTGAGGTTTTCGGGAGGTGTCTGCGGATTGATGGCAATTCCCGATTTTATGCCCTTTTCTTTTATTTGAGAAAGCGTTCTCTGTGCGTGGATGTCGCCTTCGTAGTGGATGCAGAGAATATCGTTTTCATCAAGTTTCATTGCGTTGATAAAGTGTGAAGGCTCGTTGACCATCATATGAACATCAAGCGGAATGTCTGTTATATCTTTTACCGCATTCACAAGGTCAAAGCCGAGTGTTATATTCGGCACAAAACTGCCGTCCATAATATCAAGATGCAGATAGTCGATACCTGCGTTTTTTAATTCGTTAACAGATTTTTCAAGGTTCATAAGGTCTGCACACATAAGTGATGCCGATAATAATTTTTTCATTGTATCAACCCCCATAGTCTACGGCTGATTATAGCATAAAAATAATTTTTATGCAACGGTTGTAATATTTAAAATTACTTGAAACCTGAAGATATATAGTATATAATTAAATATTATAGTGCTGAAAAGGAGAATGACAATGGCGGCGATTTTTGTCACAATAAAAAATATTTTTCACGGTGTGGTATCGGTGTTTATGCTTATCCCGATTCTTCTCACAATGGGTAACTCAGGCAACCCCGATACACCCGTAATTACATATCCCGAATCGGATAACCCCTATATTTCCGAATATCTCAGCCCTGATATTGCGGCTCACCGTTCGGGTGCGGGCGTTGCTCCTCAGAATACACTTATGGCATTTGAAAATATTGTTGAAAACGAAGAAACTCTCGGCGTTGATACACTTGAATTTGATGTTCAGGTTACAAAAGACGGCGAACTTGTTTTGCTTCATGACCTTACGCTCGACGGCACTTCCGACGCTGCGGAAACTCTCGGCAAAAAGAATGTTTCCGTTTCATCGCTTACTCTTGAAGAGGCAAAGGTGCTCAATATGGGCGAGAATTTCAAGCGTGACGGCGAATATCCCTACAGAGGGCTCAGAGGTGAAAATATCCCCGATAATCTCAGAATCGTTACCTGCGATGAGGTTATTGATTATGTTGAAGCAAACAGCACAAAAGAATACAACTATGTTATCGAGATAAAGAGCATAGGTTCAAACGGCAGAAAAGCGGCAGATAAGCTTTATTCGGTTATTGCACAGCGTAACCTTCAGGGCAGAGTTATCTGGTCCACATTCGACCCGTTCACTTCAATGTATATGAAATCGAATTATCCCGAAATTTCACGCACCGCCGATGCCATTGAAGCGATTCAGTTTTATTTTTATTTCAGAATGAACTGGAATCTTCAGGATGTAAGCCCCTCTTATGTTGCTCTGCAGATTCCCTACGGCTCAAGTGCTTTTGATAATATTATCAACCTCGGCACAAGAGAAATGCTCAATTATGCACATTCAAACAATATTGCCGTTCAGTACTGGACAATCAACAGCGAAGATGAGGTAAGAACACTTACTCTCAACGGTGCTGACTGCATTATGACGGACTATCCTCAGATGGCATACGATACGGTTGAATCCTGCAAATAAAACAGAAAGACTGCCTTAAGCAAGGCAGTCTTTTTTGTTATTCAACAACAATATATCCGCAAACGGGGAGCTTTATTTCACCGCTCATAATTTCATCGGTTAATGTGTTTTTATATTCTTTATCGAGTGTAACAACGGCTTCGCTCTCCGAGAAATTCATAACAAAAATACTGTTGCCTCTTTTTCTTATGAACACACCGTTTGAGGGCTTGATACCGCAATCGGTATTAATTCCGATTTCATCAATCAGCTTGTTGCAGAAATCGTCGGCAAAACAGTCATCGTTTCTGAATGCAACATAATATGCGGTGCCGTTGCCGAATTTATTCTCGGTTATTGCGGGCATACCTGCGTAGAAATCGCTCTGATATTCGCCAAGGATTTTTGCACCGTTTGAATGAATGATATCGCAAACGTGAACAACATCGTAGATTTTGCCGTTATATGATGCACCGTTTTTCATTCCTTCGGGCAGAGAATCCGTTTCTTCATTCCATATTCCGAAAACATCTTTCAGCCTGCCTGCGGGGAAACCGCCGAGGTAACACATATCGTTTTTATCAACAAGACCGGAAAGATAGGTTGAAACAAAGTTACCGCCGTCTGCAACATATTTTTCAATTTTTTCGATTGTGCCGTCTTTGAGCATATATAAAAACGGAGCAATAACAAGGTCATATTTTGCAAAATCGCCGTCCATCGGGATAATATCAACCGAAATGCCTTTTTCATAAAACGGCTTATACCACTTGACGCATTCGGCAATATAATTTCTGTTAACATTATTGAAACCGCAGAAATGCTTTGTAGCCCAGATGTTTTCCCAGTCGCAGATAACCGCAACTTTTGAGTTGCTGTACTGACCGACTACGCCGTCAAGCTTTTCAAGTGCACAGCCGAGGCGGGCAACATCCCTGAAAACTCTTGTGT
>JAXJVE010000023.1:0-2895 GCA_036308705.1 Acutalibacteraceae bacterium | reverse complement strand
GAAAATATCTGGCTCGCAGAATTTACCGACGTTTCGTATCCCTTACCGCTTATGAGTGAAAATGAATATTTAAAAATATTAAAATAATACTTGAAAAAATCAGACTAATATGATAAACTATAAAGGATATATAAACGCAGAGATCGGGAGAGTAAGCATCTTTCTGGCACTCAAGAGAAAATCCGTCGGCGGCTGGAAGCGGATTGTGTGAGAATTTGCCGAAGTTCACCCGTGAGCGGTGAAGCTGAAATAACAGTAGGTTTCAACGGTAATCCCCGTTACGGATAAATGAGTGCACGGTGTTTTTAACGTGAATGCAGGGTGGTACCGCGAGTTAATTCGTCCCTCGTCATCGTCAGATGGCGGGGGCTTTTTATTTTATAAATTATGAAAGGATTGATATAAAATGACCCAGAAATCCCTTGAGTTAAAGCAGCTTTTTGAAGAAAAGCTTGCTGCAGTTGCCGCAACAGCAGATGTTGAGCAGCTCAGAATCGAATTCCTCGGCAAAAAGGGTTCGGTTGCAGCTCTTATGCAGGAGCTCCGCAATGTTCCCAATGACCAGAAAAAAGAAGCAGGTCAGAAAATCAACGAAACAAAACAGTTCATCGAAGGTGCAATCGCATCAAAAATCGAAGAACTCAAAGCACTTGAAGAGCAGAAACTTATCGACAGTGCAGAGAGCTATGATGAATCAATGCCCACAGATGCAGATCTTGGCTCATATCATCCTATCACTCTCACACGCCGCAGAGTTGAAAATATCTTCCTCAGCATGGGCTTCACCATTGAAGACTATTCGGAAATCACAGATGACTATAATTGCTTTGAGGCTCTCAATATCCCCAAGCATCACCCCGCAAGAGATATGCAGGATACCTATTATCTGAGCACAGGTCAGCTTCTTAAGACCCATACTTCAGCTGCTCAGAACACCATTCTCCGCAAGTATGCTCAGAATCTTGAAAACGGCAATCCCATCAGAGCTATCTTCCCCGGCAGATGCTTCAGAAATGAGAAGATTGACGCTTGCCACGAAAATACTTTCTTCCAGATGGAAGGTATGATGGTTGATAAGGATATTTCAATTTCAAACCTTATCTACTTTATGAAAACAATGCTTTCAGAAGTGTTCCAGAAGGATATTACCGTAAGACTTCGTCCCGGTTTCTTCCCCTTCGTTGAACCCGGCTTTGAGCTTGATATTCAGTGCACAATCTGTAAGGGTAAGGGTTGCCCCTCCTGTAAGGATTCGGGCTGGCTTGAGCTTTGCCCCTGCGGTATGATTCATCCCAATGTTCTTACTGCTGCAGGCATCGATCCCGAAAAGTATATCGGCTTCGCTTTCGGTCTTGGTATGACAAGACTTGCAATGATGACATACGGCGTAAAGGATATCCGTGTGTTCAACAGCGGCAGCCTTAAGTCACTTTCACAGTTTACCGAAAAATCGTTCACAAGACCCGAAGAAAGCAAGGAGGCATAAGAAATGTTTGTATCAATTAACTGGATTAAAGACTATGTTGACCTTGACGGAATAGACATCAAAAAGCTTATTGAAAGCTTTACACTTGCAACCGCTGAGGTTGAAGATATTATTGAAAAGGGTGCCGATATTCAGAATGTTGTTGTCGGCGAAATCCTTTCTGTTGAAAATCATCCCAACTCAAAGAAGCTTCATCTTCTTAAGGTTGATGCAGGTTCAAAGGTTTGTAACATCGTTTGCGGTGCACCCAATGTTGCAGTCGGTCAGAAGGTAGCTCTTGCACTCGCCGGCGGCAGAGTATGCGGCGGTGAAATCAACATTGCAACCGTTGCGGGCTTTGAATCTGAAGGTATGTGCTGCTCAGAGAGAGAACTCGGTCTGAGCGACGAGCATTCAGGCATTATGGAGCTTGACCCTTCACTTGTAAACGGAACAAATATCAAGGATATCTTCCCCATTGACGATATTATTTTTGAAGTTGATAACAAATCACTCACAAACCGCCCTGACCTCTGGGGTCACTACGGTATCGCAAGAGAGCTTGCTGCTCTTGCGGGCAGAGAACTCAAGCCCCTTGAAATGGGCGACCTTTCATATGACGGCGACGAAAAAGTTGATGTTAAAATCGGCAGAGAAGACCTTGTTTACAGATATTCCTGCATTAAGATGGATAATATCACAAAGAACAAGAGCCCTCTTGATATGCGTATCCGCCTTTATTATTGCGGTATGAGAGGCATCAACCTTCTTGCAGACGTTACAAACTACATTATGCTTGAAATCGGTCAGCCCACTCACGCATTCGCAGGTAATGCAATTGAAAATATTGTTGTTACAACTCCCAAGGAGAAAACAACATTCACAACACTTGACGGCGTTGAAAGAAATATTGATGAAGAAACTCTTATGATCTGTAACGGCGAAACACCCGTAGGTATTGCAGGTATTATGGGCGGTCTTGAGTCTGAAATCGTTGAGGATACAGGCTCAGTTGTGCTCGAAAGTGCAAACTTTGACGGCGTAAGCATCCGCAAGTCATCATCCAGACTCGGTCACAGAACAGATGCAAGTGCAAGATACGAAAAGATGCTTGACCCTGAGCTTACTCTCACTGCAGTAGGCAGATTTGTAAAGCTTGTTAAAGATATTGACAGCGGTGCAAAAGTTGCATCAAAGCTTACAGACGAATATGTAAGAAAATATCCCGAAATTTCACTTTCATTCGATAAGAAATATGTTGACCGCTATACAGGTATTGAAATCAGTGATGAGCAGATTAATAAGACCCTTACCGCACTCGGTTTTGCCGTTGACTATGCAGACGGCAACTACACCGTAAAAGTTCCCTCATGGCGTGCAACAAAGGATGTTACAATCAAGGCTGATATCATTGAAGAAATCACCCGTAT
>JAXJVE010000022.1:0-9370 GCA_036308705.1 Acutalibacteraceae bacterium | reverse complement strand
CTGAAAACGGCAAGAACTAGCTCAAAGAAGGCAAGAAAAAAACAGTTTTCAAACGCATTATGGAGCAGATTTCCGACCCGATGATTATTATTCTCATCGTTGCGGCATTTGTTTCAACAGTTACCGAATGGTTTGAAACAGGTACTTTTGTTTTTAAACCGCCTACCGACGCATTGATTATTCTTGTTGTTGTTGTTATCAACACAGTTCTCGGTGTTGTTCAGGAGAGCAAGGCTGAGGCGGCGATTGAAGCACTTCAGGAAATGAGTGCGGCAACGTCCAAGGTTATCCGTGACGGCAAACTTGTTTCCGTTAAGAGCGAAGACCTTGTTGTGGGCGATATCGTTGTGCTTGAAGCAGGTGACGCTGTTCCCGCAGACTGCCGTATTTTTGAAAATGCGAGCATGAAAATAGAAGAAGCGGCTCTTACAGGTGAATCTGTTCCCGTTAACAAGAAAACAGAAGCTCTTGAAGTTGGCGAAAACGGTGAAGTTCCCCTCGGCGACAGAAAGAATATGGCATATATGGGCTCTGTTGTTGTTTACGGCAGAGGCAAGGCAGTTGTTGTTGCAACAGGTATGGATACCGAAATGGGCAAGATTGCCGATGCTATTGCTCAGGCTGAAGATGGTCAGACTCCTCTTCAGATCAAACTCGCTCAGCTTTCAAAAATCCTCACAAAGCTTGTTCTCGGCATTTGTGTTGTTCTTTTTGCATACACACTCATCACATCTTATATAACCGATAAGGCACTTCCCCTTAACGTTGTGCTTCACAGCTTTATGATTGCCGTTTCGCTTGCCGTTGCGGCTATCCCCGAAGGTCTTGTTGCGGTTGTTACAATCGTTCTTTCAATCGGCGTTACCAATATGTCAAAGAAAAATGCGATTATCAGAAAGCTTACCGCAGTTGAAACACTCGGCTGTGCTCAGATAATCTGCTCCGATAAAACAGGTACTCTTACTCAGAATAAGATGACTGTTGTTGACCACTACGGTGACGATGAGGCACTTATTGCAAAGGCTATGGCTCTTTGCTGTGATGCTGCTATCGACGATGCGGGCGAAGTTACAGGTGAACCCACAGAAGCCGCTCTTGTTAACTATGCAAACGCACTCGGCTTCAACAAGAATGACCTTGTTGCAAACGCTCCCAGAATTGGCGAAGCTCCGTTTGATTCAGGCAGAAAGATGATGTCAACCGTTCATCAGACTGCAGACGGCATTGTACAGTATACAAAGGGTGCTCCCGACGAAATCCTCAAAATCTGCACAAGTGCACTCATTGACGGTAAGATTGTTCCCTTCACCGAAGAGGTAAGGGCAGCTGTTCTTGCTGATAACAAGAGAATGGCTGATAAGGCTCTCAGAGTTCTTGCCGTTGCTCTTAAAAAATATGATGCGGCTCCCGCAGACTTTGCTCCCGCAACACTTGAAAATGACCTTGTATTTATCGGTCTTACAGGTATGATTGACCCCGTCAGACCCGAGGTTAAGGCGGCTATCGAAGAATGCCGTTCAGCAGGTATTACCCCCATTATGATCACGGGTGACCATAAAGATACCGCTGTTGCAATCGCAATGGAACTCGGTATTATTGAAGATGCATCGGGTGCTATCACAGGTGCTCAGCTCAACGAAATCAGCGACGAAGATTTTGCTGAAAGAGTTACAGAGTTCAGAGTTTATGCACGAGTTCAGCCCGAGCATAAAACAAGAATTGTTAACGCATGGCGTGCAAGAGGTATGATTACCGCTATGACGGGCGACGGTGTTAACGATGCTCCCTCAATCAAAAGTGCCGATATCGGCGTTGGTATGGGTATCACAGGTACAGACGTTACAAAGAACGTTGCAGATATGGTTCTTGCGGACGATAACTTTGCAACAATCGTTTCGGCTGTATCTGAAGGCAGAAGAATTTATGATAACATCAGAAAGGCAATTCAGTTCCTTCTCGGTTCAAACCTTTCGGAAGTTCTCTCGATCTTCATTGCAACCATAATGAAGTTCACAATTCTTGAAGCTCCCCACCTTCTTTTCATCAACCTTGTAACAGACAGTATTCCCGCACTTGCACTCGGCCTTGAAAAGCCTGAGAGAGATATTATGCATCGTAAACCCAGAAACAGCAAAGAAGGCGTTTTTGCGGGCGGTATGGGATTTGACGTATTCTATCAGGGTGCACTTGTTACTGTTCTTACACTTATCGCATTCTTTACAGGCGAATTCATTGAACTTTATGATATCCACGGAACACTTGCAGAAGCATGGAATCACTTCCATTTCACAAATATTGAAAACAGTATGGACGGTATGGCAATGGCATTCCTCACAATGTCAATGTGCGAAATCTTCCACTCATTCAATATGCGTTCACAGAGAGGTTCAGTTCTCGGAATGGTATTCAAGCAGAAGTCACATAACATCGTGCTTTACGTTGCAATGATTGCTTCACTTGCACTTACAACACTTGTTATTGAGGTTCCCTTCCTTGCAGAGATGTTCGGCTTTATCCCCGAAGGTTCAACAGAGCCTGCACTCACCGCTATCGAATACTGCATCTCAATCGGTCTTGCATTCCTTGTAATTCCTGTTGTTGAAATCGTTAAGGCAATTCAGAGAGCAGTTGCCAAAAAGAAATAATAAAAATTCCCCGTACCAATCGGTACGGGGATTATTTTATCTGAGCTTGTTTATTATTTTGTCAACATTGCCTTTTTCTTCAACTTCAAGAGCGGCAAGGTATTCATTCAAAGAGGTTTCGTATTCGTCGTAGTAGAGGTCGTTTATGCACGATGAACGGTAGCCGTGATAAATGCTTTCGCCTTTTTCTTTCAGATTTTCTTTCCACACAACAAACACACATTCGTCATAAGTGATGGTCTGAACGGTGTTATCTTCCTGGTCGGCAACTTTATCGTAAAATCCGTCGGGATAGGTTGATGTGCCTTTTTTGAGAAGAACCGAATCCGAAAGACTGTAGCCCGCCGCCTGAACGGTTTCTGCAAATTTTTCAACATCGGTGCCGGGGTTTGCGGCAAGGGTATCAACGGCTGAAAGGAGCTGAGTTTTCTCAAGCTGAGTCATCGGGTTGCCGTCGGGTTTTGTGAAATAAACGCATACCGAACGGAAGCTTATATAGTTTTTATAGAAATAATCCTGAAGAACTGCTTCGGCTTCTGCATTGCCTGTGCCTTTATCGTATTGAGAGGAGAAAAGGGCGTCTTTGTATGTGTCTGAGGTAAAAATTTTGGTAAGTGTCTGCTTTGAAACGCCTATTTTGTTGTAGTGATTTTCAAAGCGAATCCAATAATTGTTGACGTTCTGCGAAATTTCAACCTTCTGTGAAGCGGTGAGGGATAGCCCGCCTTCGCTGAATTTTGTGTTTGTCGCAAGGTATTTTTTGCACTCCTGAGTTGCGGCATTTTTAAGGTCGGAATCCGACGGGTTTTGTGAAAGCCCGTAGTCTGACGGTGAATTGCAGACCTTGTCGAGATAATACGTGAAAATTTCGCTGTTTATTTCTGTCCCCGCAATAACGAGTGCGGTTTTCTTTTTGCCCGAACAGGCGGTAAGCGAAAATAATATCATAACGGCAAGAAAAAGTGCCGTGATTTTTTTCATAGTATCAGTCCTTTCGTATTTCACATTATACCATACAAAACCGTGATTATCAATTAAAGACAAAAAATTTTAAAAAATCTCTTTATTAGTTCAAAAATATGTTGTATAATCATAATGTAATAAAAACTATACGGGGTGAAATCCATGGAAAAAATCAGACTTATGATTGCAGGTTCGGAATATAACATCGGTACAGATGATGACCTTGATTATGTTGCACAGCTCGGTGCAGAGCTTGATAAAAAAATCAGCGGAGTTATGGCGGGCAGTGCCAGAATATCCGTAACTCAGGCAGCTATCCTTACCGCTCTTGAATATGCCGATATGGCAAAAAAGAGCGAGATTACATCTGAAAACCTCAGAGGTCAGATTCAGGAATACCTTGAAGATGCCGCAAGAGCAAGAACAGATGCCGAAATCACAAAGCGTGAACTCGAAAGAGTTACAAAGGAGCTTGCAGCTCTCAAGGCTTCAAGATAATGGCAACGGAAATTCTCGCACCTGCAGGCAGCATCGAATCGCTCAGAGCGGCGGTAAGATGCGGAGCGAATGCCGTTTATCTTGGCGGCAAGGTGTTTAATGCACGCAGAAATGCGTCAAACTTTTCGGATGATGAGCTTGCTCAGGCGGTTGAATACTGCCACGCAAGAAATGTTAAGGTGTATCTTACACTTAACACTCTTGTGAGTGACGGCGAGCTTGAAACAGCATACGAAGCTGTGAAATATGCCTGCGAAATCAACGCAGATGCATTGATACTTCAGGATTTGGGACTCGCCGCAGTTGTGCGTCGGGTCTCTCAGTCTATCCCGATGCACGCATCAACCCAGATGTCTGTGCAGAGCATTGAGGGTATACGCACTCTCGAGAAGCTCGGATTTTCAAGAGCGGTTTTGCCCAGAGAACTTTCAGAAAAAGAGATTGCCGCCATATCTTCGCAAACGGATATGGAGCTTGAATATTTTGTTCACGGTGCACTGTGTATGTGCGTTTCGGGTCAGTGCCTTATGAGTTCGGTGCTTGGCGGCAGAAGCGGAAACAGAGGCCTTTGTGCTCAGCCTTGCCGACTTCCGTTCGGTGTTAACGGTAAGGGCGGAAGCAACCTGAGTCTGAAGGATTTGTCGCTTGTTGATGAACTCCGCAGACTTGAAAAAGCGGGAATATGCTCGTTTAAGATAGAGGGCAGAATGAAACGCCCCGAATATGTTGCGGCGGCGGTTACCGCTTGCAAAAACAGTCTTGAAAATACGGTTGATGATAATATCAGAGATTCGCTCCACGCTGTTTTTTCACGTTCGGGCTTCACAAAAGGATATTTTGAAGGTAAACTCGGCAAGGATATGTTCGGCACAAGGCGTAAGGAAGATGTTGAAGGTGCGGCAGGTGTACTGTCGGGTCTGCAAAGACTTTATGATAATGAAAATCCGCTTATACCCGTTGATTTTTGCCTTACCTTCAAGGAAAACGAACCGATGAAGCTTGTTGCGGAATCGCTCGGATATACCGCCTGTGCCGTCAGCGATAAATCGCCTCAGAAGGCACTCAACAAACCTCTGAGCAAAGATGATTTGATTCAGAGAATTTCAAAATGCGGCGGTACGCAGTTTTTTGTGAATAATATAAATATTGATTTTGCCGAAGGGCTCAACGCATCGGCGGGTGCGATAAATTCTCTTCGCAGAGAGGCACTTGAACTTCTCGAAAAAGAAATCATTGCAAGAGACAAGATTGATGTTGATTTTTATAAATCAGCCGTTAATCCCCGCAGAGCATCGGCAATGAATTTTCAGGCAAGATTTTTTGATTGCAGTCAGATACCCGAAAATATCAGCGGTATCTCAAGAATAATACTCCCCATTGAAGCAGACGGCGAAACGGTAAAAAAGCTTATTGCAAACGGAATTGAAGTTGCGGTTGAAGTGCCTGCGGCGGTTTTCTCGAATGCGGATAAATATATTGAAAAATTAAAAGCACTAAAAGAATACGGTGCCGACAGAGTGTGGGTCTGTACGCTTGACGGTGTCGGCATTGCCGAAAAGGTCGGGATGAAGATTTCGGGCGGCTTCGGTATGAATATATATAACAGCGAATCGGTCTGTGCACTCAGAAACCTCGGAGCTTCGGATTGCCTTGTGTCGTGCGAGATGAGTCTTTCCGATATTTCAAAGCTCGGCGGCGATTTGCCTGTAGGTGCGATGATTTACGGCAGAATTCCGCTTATGATGACAAGAAACTGCCCCGTCAAAAACAAAATCAGCTGTGCCGAATGTAAAAAAGAAAGCTTTCTTGTTGACAGAATGGGTGCTCAATTCCCTGTTGTCTGCAAAAACGGTGTGAGTTTTATCCTCAATTCCGTACCCGTATGGCTTGCGGATAAGATGAATGAAATCAGAAATCTTGATTACGGGCTCCTTTATTTTACAAATGAAACAAAAGATGAGTGTGCAGCCGTGATAAATGCCTATAATAATAATGAAAAGGCACACGGTGAATTTACAAGAGGTCTTTATTTCAGAAAAGTTATGTAAATATCTTGAAAATCAAAAAAGATAGAGTTATACTTTGTTTTATTGAAAGGAAGTATGTTTATGATAAGAATAGGAATTTTCGGCTACGGAAATATCGGCAAGGGTATTGAATGCGGAATCCGTCAGAATCCCGATATGGAACTTGCCGCAGTTTTTACACGCCGAGACCCTTCAAGCGTTAAAACTGTTTTTGAGGGTGTCAATGTTGTTTCCGCAAGCGAAGTTGAGAATTATGCGGATAAAATTGATGTTATGATTATGTGCGGAGGCAGTGCAACGGATTTACCCGTGCAGACTCCCGCAATGGCAAAGCTTTTCAATGTTATTGACAGCTTTGATACCCACGCACGAATTGCCGAGCATTTTGCAAATACAGATAAAACCGCTAAAGAAGGCGGAAAAACCGCAATCATATCAGTCGGCTGGGATCCCGGTCTTTTTTCGCTCAACAGACTTTATGCGGATGCGATTCTTCCTGACGGACAGAATTACACATTCTGGGGTAAGGGTATCAGCCAGGGTCATTCAGATGCAATAAGAAGAATTGACGGTGTTGCCGATGCAAGACAGTATACCGTGCCCGTGCCTGCGGCTGTTGAAGCTGTAAGAAGCGGCTCAAATCCCGAGCTTACAACCCGTATGAAGCACACAAGAGAATGTTATGTTGTTGCAAAAGACGGTGCGGATAAAGCAAGAATTGAGCAGGAGATAAAATCAATGCCCAATTATTTTGCTGACTATGATACAACCGTAACCTTCGTTACTCAGCAGGAGCTTGACGAAAATCACGGTGGTCTGCCTCATCAGGGCATCGTTCTTCGCTCAGGTGTTACGGGTGCAAACAAAGAGCATACCCATATCATCGAGTATTCGCTCAAACTCGATTCTAACCCCGAGTTCACTTCAAGCGTACTTCTTGCGTATGCAAGAGCTGCATATAAGCTTAACAAGGCAGGGGATATCGGCTGCAAAACCGTTCTTGACATTGCTCCTTCGATGCTTTCACCCAAAAGCAGTGCAGATATGGTGCAGTATCTGTGATGCATATACTATATATAATGTATAACAAAATTTAATCAAAAAAATAAAAAAAGTTCTTGACTGCAGAGGCTGTTTGTGGTATCATAATTCTACCTCTGCAGAAGGGTTCTTTTTTTGTGCCCGAAAACAAATTGTAAAAATTATATTGAGCAGAGGGAGGCCTGGCTTTGTTTCAGGTTGCCTGATAGACCTGAAAACAGGGCTAATAATTCCAAAATGGAGGTGCCGCACATGGCTGCTAACGGTAAAAGAGTTAAAATCACACTTTCTTGCACCGAATGCAAACAGCGCAATTACAACACAATGAAAAACAAGCAGAACACACCTGACAGAATGGAGATGAACAAGTACTGCCGTTTCTGCAGGAAGCATACTCTCCACAAAGAAACAAAGTAAGCAGGAGGATAAACCTATGGCTAAAAAGGAAGTTTCCCAGGCTGCAGAAAAGGTTGCCGCTGCTGAAAAGAAGAAGGACAAAAAGCCTGCTAACCCCAACGGAAATATCTTCGTAAGAGCCGGCAAGGCAATCAAAAAGTTCTGCAAAGATCTTAAGGGCGAAATCAAAAAGATTGTTTGGCCCAATGCAAAAACAGTTCTCAAGTCAACCGGAATCGTACTTCTCGTTGTTGCAGTATGCGGAGTTGTTATTTTCGGAGTAGACCAGCTTTTGATCTTCCTCCTTTCGCTCCTCAACCTCAGAGAAAATCCCTTCGCTTCATCACCTGAGGCAGCAACCGATGCTGTTACTCAGATAGCTGGAATGATTTCATTCCGCTGATACAGGAGGCGTTCTAATGTCACTTGACACAAGATGGTATGTTGTTCATACCTACTCCGGTTACGAAAACAAGGTTGCAACCAATATCGAAAAGATGGTTGAAAACCGCAAAATGCAGGATCAGATCCTTGAGGTCAAAATTCCCACCGAAATCGTTACCGATGTAGAGAAAAAGAAGGAAGTTGAGCGTAAGCTCTTCCCCGGCTATGTTCTCGTTAAGGTAGCAGTTTCGCCTGACAGGGACAACCGTCCCGCAATGAGCGATGAAACATGGCTTCTCATCCGCAACACAAGAGGCGTAACAGGTTTCGTAGGCCCCGAAAACAAAGCTATTCCCCTTACCGACGAAGAAGTTATCAGGCTCGGAGTCGAGAAGAGAACAGTTGAAGTTTCATATCAGGTTGGCGATACAGTCAACATCATTGATGAAATTTTCGACGGTTTCACAGGCGTTGTTGAGGAACTGGATGTTGACAATAATATGGTCAAGGTTTCGGTATCCGCACTCTTTGGCAAACAGACAACCGTTGAGCTTGAGCTTGATCAGGTTGAACTTGCCGAATAATCACGGTAATTTGAGGGTTTTACCCTTTCAAATTTAGCACTTTAACAGTGCAGTCCGCCTTTGGCGTGGCTTCGTGGGAGGAGCAAAATCAAGATGCTCCGCAATTTACCACATTATATGGAGGTTTTTAATTATGGCACAGAAAGTTGTCGGCTTAATTAAGTTACAGATCCCCGCAGGCAAGGCTACTCCGGCTCCCCCGGTAGGTCCTGCTCTCGGTCAGCACGGCGTTAACATCATGGCTTTCACAAAGGAATTCAATGAACGCACAAAGAACGATATGGGTCTTATTATCCCTGTTGTTATCACAGTTTACGCTGACCGTACATTCAGCTTTATCACAAAGACACCGCCCGCAGCAGTTCTTATCAAGAAGGCTTGCGGTATTGAAAGCGGTTCGGGCGTTCCCAACAAGACCAAGGTTGCAACAATCACACAGGATCAGATTCGCAAGATTGCAGAGCAGAAGATGCCTGACCTCAACGCTGCTTCAGTTGAAACAGCTATGAGCATGATCGCAGGTACAGCTCGCAGCATGGGCGTTAAAGTAGCTGATTGATGCACACTCGTGGGAGGAAAAATCCGATTAACCACATGATTGGGAGGAATTAATTAACATGAAACACGGAAAGAAATATAACGAGAGTGCAAAGCTTGTTGATAGAGCAGCACTCTATGATACCGATGCAGCTCTTGACCTCGCAGTTAAGACTGCAAGCGCAAAGTTTGACGAAACTGTAGAAGTTCACATCCGCCTCGGTGTTGACTCACGTCATGCTGATCAGCAGGTTCGTGGCGCTGTTGTTCTTCCTAACGGTACAGGCCGTTCAGT
>JAXJVE010000021.1:0-7586 GCA_036308705.1 Acutalibacteraceae bacterium | reverse complement strand
GCAGTAATCATAGCGTGAACAGGATTGCCTGTTCACGCTATGATTACTGCGACGGTCTTATCTATATTGATATTGATAAAAAATCGTTTGAAACAACCAAAAGGCTCTATGTAACAGGCAACTTTTCAAAGTATATTCCCTTCGGTGCAGTCAGGTTTGAAACAAATTCCGATGATTCCGAAGTTATGACTCTCGGATTTGAAAAAGACGGCAAAACCGTTATGATTATCATAAACCCGACAGCGAGCGAAAAATCATACACTCTGCCCGAAAATTCGCTTATCGCCGTTACGGATGAAACCAGCAACCTTGCAGAATATTCTGCTGATAAAAACACAGATATAAAAATTACCCCCGCTTCGGTTACTACAATCGTATTTTAAGAGGTGACTTATGGGTAAACTGAAAAACACCGTTGTATCTGCAACAAAAAATTTCATAAGCGGCTGGAAAACACCTCCCGAAGGCAGATATATGACCTTTAAGGAAATCGCCTCACTTTCAGGCGGCGGTATAGGTGTAAGAGCAATCACATACTGTGTTTCGCAGATGATTCTCTCAGTCGGCAACTCGCTGATAGGCAACACTATCGGTATAGACCCGATTCCGCTTTACATAATCTATGTTATAAGCCTTCTCTCGGGCTTCCCGCTCACCGCATTGCGTGCAAGAATGATAGATAACACACGCAGTATGAAGGGCAAATACCGCCCGTATCTTATAACAATGGGTATACCTACAACCGTGCTCGGTATGGCATTCACACTTATGCCCTATGAGCATATGACTCTTACGGCAAAATGCGTAACCGTGCTTTTATTCAACATAGGCTTTCAGTTCTTCTATAATTTCTACTGCGATTCATACGACAGCCTTATCAACGTGCTTTCTCCAAACAGTATTGAACGCTCCGATGCACTCTCAATAAGAAGCATTGTTGAAAATCTTTCACCGTCAATAGTCGGGCTTATTCTTCCGCTTTTTGCAGAAATGATAACGGGCGAAAGAGAGCTTTATGACCTGAGAATTTACAGAATTCTCTATCCCCCTCTTATTTTTATCGGTTTTCTTATTTCGCTTATCGTTTATAAAAATACCGAAGAAAAAATTGTTCAGGCAAAATCCCATTATGCAAAAATCAGGTTCACCGATGCGCTCAGAGAAGTTGCAAAAAACAAATATTTCTGGGTGATTTCGCTTGCGGGCTGGATGGGATTCCTTGAAAACAGCTCAAACAACATATTGCAGTGTATGTATACTTATCAAAAAGTCTGCTCCCCTCTTCAGTATACGATAATCAGCACAATCAAGGATAATGCATCGTTCTGGCCTAATCTTGCGGGGCCGTATTTCATAAGAAAAATCGGTAAAAAGAAGATTCTTATTTATACCAATATATTCAGTATTTTTCTTATCCTTTTGATGCTGCCTATAGTCAGAAATTCATCAACGCCTCATATTATATGGTTATTGCTCGTTGTTACCTTTTTCAATTCGTTTGTAACAGCTCTCGGTCATCTTATGGGGCCGAGCATAAATGCCGATATAAGAGATTATCAGCAATATGTTTCAGGCGAGAGAATTGACGGTATGTTTGCGGCGGTAGGTCTTATAGGCAATGTTATAACAATGATTACAGGCTCCGTTCTTCCCGTTATATATGACAAAGTCGGTCTTAATCAGGCAACCGCAAAAGCTCTCGGCTACAGCGGTGATGTTGTGTATGAGGTTCTTAATGACCCCGCATATTTCTCAAGCATAAGCTCTGTTCTTGTTATTGCATCTGTTGTCGGTGCGATTATGAATGTTATACCGTTCTTCTTCTATGATTTAACAGAAACAAAGCAGAAATCCGTTGTCAGCGTTCTTAAAATCAGAGCGATGTTTGAAGATTACGGCAACAAAACGCTTTCGGATGAACTGCTCACAGAAGGCTGTGATATAATAAGAAATGCCGAAAAATATATCAGCAAAGTGCCCGTTGACCTCAAAAAAGCAAAAAAATCTCTTTCAAAGAATGATTACCGTTTACTTAAAGCAGAAAATGAACAGATTGAGATTTCAGACTTCATTTTTGATGAACTCAATAAATTCAGCACGCCCGACGGTAAGGCAAGCCTTGAATATGCAAAGATAATATATTCAGCGGGGCTTGAAGGATTTTTAAATGCCGAGCTCCCCACAATGTCCGATATAAAAAATATGCCCGAAAATACAGCTGAAGAAAAGCAGCTTCGCAGAGCAGCGGTAAACCTTGTTCGTGATATAGCCGATGCAAGAAAAACCGCAGCAAAGCATTACCCCAACGGCATAAGAAAATATGACACAGCAATTCTCGACAGACTTTATGCCAAAGAAAACCGCATTGAAGCAACAATTTTTGAACTTTCAAAGAAAATGAAGGAAGCTAAAGAAAACAAAAGAAACGATAAGCTCCCTTATATCAGAGAAAAAATTGAAAACCGCAGAAAAGAAAAGGCAGATATTCAGAAACAAATCAAAGCGGAAACAAAAGTATATTCAAACTACCGCAGAGCCGCAAAGCCTTATATTGATGCAATAAAAACCGTTACTCAGGCAGAAAATTACAGTTGCCTTGATGCGATTATGTGTCTGTACGAAAAAAGCATATAATAAACCAAGCCTCACGGTACATATAATACCGTGAGGTGAAATTTTATGCAAAACAAAATCAGACCGTATGTTATTTCTGGTGTAGCGGCACTTGCAGTAGGCGGGCTATCGGCGTTGCTTACGGCGGGCAATATGGATTTATATTCAACAATAACCCCTCCGCCTCTTGCTCCGCCGTCAATACTCTTCCCGATTGTATGGACAATTCTCTACACCCTTATGGGCATAAGCTCTGCTATGATTTATCTCCAGAAGGATGAAAGCCCAAAAGAAACAGGCAGTGCACTGTTTGTTTATGCATTCAGTCTGTTCCTTAATTTTTTCTGGAGCATCATTTTCTTCAATATGCAGGCATTCCTCTTTTCGTTTATATGGCTTGTAATTTTGTGGATTACCGTTCTGATAACAATAATAAAATATTTCAGAATAAAGCCCGTTGCAGCATTTCTGCAGATACCTTATCTTATCTGGATTACATTCGCAGGATATCTCAACTTTGCAATATACATTCTGAACAGGTAAAAAAAAGATTCTTCACTTCGTATGAGGTGAAGAATCTTCTGATTATTATTTCTGTGCATCCTGAACTGCATCATATACCATCTGAGGATAGTCAGACATTATGCAGTCCGCACCGTTTTCGATAAGCTCTGCTGCTTCTTCGGGTTCGTTGATTGTCCAATACTGTGCGGCAATATCATATTTATGCGCATAGTTGATGAAACTCTTTGTACCAAGATTGAGCAGATTATTGAGTGCGTTATCACCGTAGGGAATCTGAAGTGCAACATAAGAAGGCTTCAGGTCATTAAGATCCCAACCAAGGCGATAATACAGATAAAACACGATAACTTCAAAAGGATCTGCCGAACGTGACATATCGGGATATGTTGTTCTCATATATTCGGCAACATCTGTATACTGAGTTGCCCAGATTGCTCTTTTGGTAAGGTTTCGCATTGACAGAATTTCATAAAGTCGGTCTGCTGCACGCTCGCCGTCTTTTTCTGTGCTCTTGATTTCGATTATATATTTATATTCCCCGTTGCTGTTATTTTCAATAAAATCAATAACATCTTCACACTTAACAACTTTGAGGTTCTGGGGAATATCTTTACCCCTTAAGCCTCTGTAAGGATAGTTGCCGTTTTCATCGCAGAAATTCTCGCCGAAATTGAGTTTGCTTGCCTGCTCAAAAGTAAGTGACGATGCATAATTTTCTGCCTTGCCGAACTCTTCTTCGGCATTTGTTGTTTCATCATAAGTAAGATTATGAAGAAGAATAAGCTCACCGTCTGATGTAATCTGAACATCAAACTCAAAAGTATCAACGCCGAGTTTATCCTGATTGCTCATAACATATTCAAACGCCATCATTGTATTTTCGGGCACAATACCCGCACCTGAACGGTGAGCCGAAACATCGGTGTTGAGATACTTTGTGATGTGAGAGTTTTTTGCATTAAGATTGTGATAAATTTCAGTTTCGGAGAAGTCGGGCACAATCAGAAATGCTACCGCACCGAAGAATAATATCACAACCGCAAACAACACACCGAAGGTTATCAATAAGCCTTTCTTTTTTCTTGACATATACCATATCGCTCCATATATAACAAATTTTCGGCTTATTATACAATATATAGTTTTTATATGCAACAAATAATAAAAATCTTAATAAAAAATTAATCAACTGTGACATTTGTAAAAATATGTAACCCCGGATTATATGAAATCCGGGGCTTGTTGTGTATTTATTAAAAACTGAGTTTCTTTTTGATACCCGCAAAAACGGTTGTTTCATCATAGGGAAGAATTTCACCCGCATTCTCAGCGGTAAGAGGAACAAGGCAGGTATCATCAAGGTTTATAAGATACTGGGGATATTCTTCATAATCCCATACAGTTACCTGTTCATCCGAATAAGTAATAACATCAATAAGGTCAGCTACATACTTACCTTCTTCACTGTGGCGGAGATTTTTGCAGAACCATGTGATATCAGGGAATGCACAGGTTGATGCATCAATCTGATTATCTGCCGAAATATGGTTTTTACCGCATTCGCAGACCTCTGCCTGAACATAGTTTTCACCGAGTGTACCATCAACCTCAGCACAGGTTGCACCGAAGCTTTCGTTTGCGGTAAGAATTGTTCCGTCGCTCATTCTGTCGTTATCGGAGGTGATGGGAATAATTGTGCATCCGTATTCGGCAACAATCGCAACTTTAATGCCGTCATCCATAAGCGACTGAATCATTTCAACGCTGTTTTTCTGAACATTATAGTGGTAATAATCGCTCATTCTGATAATTTCGGCATATTCCGCCTGCTTTTCGGGAGTATCAAAAAGGAAGGCTCTTGCTTCTTCATAACGCTCGGGGCTCATAAGAGCAAGGAAACCGGGAATCTGACACAAATTGGTGAGAACTGCATCGTTAAGACCGTTTTCAATAAGATGTCCGTTGAGTTTATTCACATAATTTGTGATGGGTTCAAGCATACCGAGTGAATAAAGGATTTCAACAAATGTATATATTCCTTTGGTATCATCATTATCACGCATAAGCTCCGACATCATTCTGAGAATAGATGTGCTGTCAACACCCATATTGCCCGAAAACGGGTCTTCACAGGTTGCAACACCGTTCATTGCACCCGCAAGGAATACAACCGATTCAATATGGTTTCTCTCATCATAATCCTCTGCGGTGTAATAATACTCATAAAGATAGGTTGTCATAACGGCGTTACCCATACTCATTGCAACAAACGCAACCTTGTCTGAGCCTGTAAGCTCCATAACATAGTTTACATATTCGTCAAGCTGTGCGGCAATGGTTACCATATCATAACGCCAGTCATAAACAAAGCCGTATGAATTGTTATAGCCGTTTTCAGGCTGAAGAGTATAGTTGCTTGTTTCTTTTTTGCCTGTATCGGGATTGGGTTTACCGTTCAGATCGCATACAAAATCGCCGAAGATAACATCTGCGGTATCGCCCGCAATCTCTGTTACTTTGTCATAATTACCGATAAGAAGATTAAAAGTGAGGCTGAAAGCATATTTTTTTACCGCTTCAAGAATAATGCTTGTATCGGGACCCCAGATTCTTAAATCGTCTTCTTCTGTTTCTGTTGAAAGACCTTTGTAGAATTCGCCCTGCATACCGTTAACAAAAATAACGGGCACATCGGCATCAATCTCATCAAGGCTGTCTGTTACGGTTACATCAAAGTCTGCCGAATTATCGGCTGCATATACATTCAGAGAACAAACCGAAAACAAAATGCTTATACTGAGTAAAATCGAAATTATCTTTTTCATAATCACTTATCCTTTTAAATTATTTTCCCAACATATCGGAAAGATTGCCCTGAATTTTCATTGCAACATCGGGCTTGTTCATTGAATAAACGTGAACATTATTAATACCGTTTGCATACAAATCTATTATCTGATCTGTTGCATAAGCAATACCCGCCTGCTTCATAGCATCGGGATCCGAACCGAATTTATCAACAAGGCTTCTGAACCTCTGAGGCACGTGAGAGCTTGAAAGCTTGATTGCTCTGTCAACCTGATTGACATTTGTTATGGGCATAATGCCCGAAATAACAGGGACCGTTATGCCTGCTTCACGGATTTTATAAAGGAAACTGTAAAGAAGGTTGTTATCAAAAAACATCTGTGTTGTCAAAAAATCACAGCCCGCATCAACCTTTTCTTTGAGATGCTTTATATCATCTTTACTGTTTATGCTTTCGGGATGAATCTCAGGATAACAAGCGGCACCGATACAGAACGACGGATCAGCTTCTTTAAGCTCATACACAAGCTGAGCAGCGTGTTGATAATCCCAACCGCTTCTGTCCGAATTTTCAAGTTCAGCGGGGATATCTCCCCTGAGAGCCATAATATTTTCTATGCCCGCCGCTTTGATATCGGCAATTCTTTCTCTGACCGTTTCTTTTGTTGAAGAAACACAGGTAAGGTGGGCAACAGTCGGCACATTATGAAGCTCTTTGATATTCTTTGCAATATCAAGGGTATATTTACTTGTACCGCCGCCCGCACCGTATGTAACGCTCATAAACGAAGGCTTTAGTTTTGCAATTTCCATAGCGGCATTTTTTACCGTATCAAAATTAGCCTCGGTTTTTGGCGGAAACACCTCAAACGACAGCATCAGCGTATCTTTTTTTAATAACTCTGAAATTTTCACATAATCATCTCTTTATAAATATATCTTATAAAATATAACACATTATAACAAAATAATCAAGAACAACAGCTCCGTCAATAACACAATAATTGCCCGATATATACCTTATCAGACAAAATTTAATAAAAAATTAATATGCTCCACCTTGTTTATTAACATTATTTGGTATATCATATTATACAGATAAAATACAGGTTAGGACGGATTGAATGAACCACAAAATCGAATTTCCTCATAAGCTTCTCGGCGAAGACGGTGCATTGATTGAACCCGGCTGGGCAAACAAGCTTATTATGGAATACAACCCCCTTGATGTCAGAGCACACAAAATGCGAATCAAGGAATGGGACTATTACATAATCGTTGATAACGACGGCTACGCTTTTTCAACGACCGTTGCCGATAACCGTTATATGGGGCTTGCGAACTCAACATTTATGGATTTCAATGAGAGTTACCGCCAAAAGTTTATTACCCCGATTCTTTTGCCTATGGGCGGATTGTTTTTGCCTACAGACAGTTCAAAAGGCGATATCTACATCAAAAAAAATCTCAGCAGTATTTCAATTATCCACGAAAAAGGCGGCAGAAGGCTTACGGGTCATTTCAAAAAAAGTATGCTCAACGAAAGGCTCGACTTCGACATCTTCCTTTATGACAATAAAAACGACGATACAATGGTTATTGCAACCCCTTGGGAAGAGGATAAAACCGCATTTTATTAT
>JAXJVE010000020.1:0-2112 GCA_036308705.1 Acutalibacteraceae bacterium | reverse complement strand
TGCACAGTGCAGAGCAGAGGCAGACTGGCTCATCGGTCTTAACGTAAGCCGTGCACTCACCTGCAAACACAACGCTCAGCTTTCTGCGGGCAGAGTGCAGACCCCGACCCTCGCAATGATAGTTAAAAGAGAAGAAGAAATCCTTAAATTCAGAGCAAAAGATTTCTTCACCGTCAAGGCAGATTTCGACGGATTCTCCGCTCTTTATAAAGACGCCCGCAATCAGGCAAGATTCTTTGACGCCGCTGATGCTCAGGCAATCGCAGACAGCGTAAAAGGTCAGCGTGGCGTTATCTCCGAGCTTAAAAAAGTATACCGTTTCAAGGCACCTCCCGCCGCCTATGACCTTACCGAGCTTCAGAGAGATGCCAACAAAAAATACGGCTATTCCGCAAAGCAGACTCTCTCGCTTATGCAGAGCCTTTATGAAAACCATAAGCTCCTCACATATCCGAGAACAGATTCACGATATATAACCAAAGACGTTGCGGCAACTCTTCCCGAGCGTCTTAAGGCAATCGCCGTAGGCCCGTATAAAGATGCGGCAAATGCCGTTTTACGCACAAAACCCGTTCAGACAAAATATATTGTCAACGATTCAAAGGTAACAGACCATCACGCAATTATTCCCACCGAGCAATATGTTGACCTCAACAAACTCACAAGGGAAGAAAGGCATATCTATGACCTTGTTGTACGCCGTTTTCTTGCCGTATTGAGTGCTCCGTTTGAGTATGATGAAATGCAGGTTACGGTAACCATCGGCAAGCATAAATTCTACACAAAGGGTCAGTCCGTAAAATCAGCGGGCTGGAAGGCTCTCTACGATTCATCGCTTGAAGATGACGATAATGATGACGATGTTTCATCGCAGTCGTTACCGCCTCTCACTCAGGATGCGACTGTGAATGTGAGAAATATCCGTATATGTGCGGGCAAAACAACTCCCCCCGCAAGATACACCGAGGCAACTCTGCTCACCGCTATGGAAAACCCGACAGGTCAGGTTGACGACGGCTTGCTCAAGGATGCTCTCAAAACCGCAGGCGGTCTGGGTACTCCCGCAACAAGAGCCGATATAATCGAAAAGCTCTTTGATTCATTCTGCGTTGAGCGAAGAGGTAAAGAAATATTCCCCACCTCAAAAGGCAAGCAGCTTATTGATATCGTACCGCCCGACCTCAAATCCGCAGAGCTTACCGCAAGATGGGAGCAGAGGCTTTCGCTTATCGCAAAAGGCGGTGCAGACAGCAAAAAATTCATCGAGGAAATGCGTGCTTACGCAACATCGCTCGTAAGCTCTGTCAAATCCGATGAATCAAAATACAAACACGATAATATGACCCGTGAGCCTTGCCCCGAATGCGGCAAATATCTGCTCGAAGTCAACGGCAAAAAAGGCAAAATGCTTGTTTGTCAGGACAGGGAATGCGGCTACCGCAAGAGCATTTCCGTTATCACAAACGCACGCTGCCCCGAATGTCATAAAAAACTTGAAATGCGTGGCGAAGGCGATAAAAAAGCCTTTTTCTGCGTATGCGGATACAGAGAAAAACTCTCCGATTTTGAAAAGAGAAAAGAGAGTGCGGGTGCGGGCAAAAGAGATGTTGCAAAATATATGCAACAACAGTCAAAACAAAAATCAGCAAGCAATCCGCTTGCCGACCAGCTTGCAAAATGGATGGAGGAAAACAAATGAAGCGTTTTCTCTCTTTGATAACAGCGATTGTGCTTGTTCTTTCGCTTGCATCCTGCTCAGGCGGTGAAAACAAGGCTGTATCATACAGCCTCAGTGCTTCCCCCGTTACACTTGACCCGCAGTTTGCATCGGATACAAACGCACATCTCGTTATAAACAACACCTTTGAGGGACTTGTCCGCCTTTCTGCAGAGGGTGAAATCATCCCCGGTATTGCAGAAAGCTGGAGTGTATCCCCCGACGGGCTGACCTATACTTTCAGCTTAAAAAACGGTACGGAATGGTACTGCCCATCATCGCTTGAAAAAGAATTCGGCAAAGAATTTTATGATAAATTCTCAACCGAAAAAGTAACTGCAAACGATTTTGTTTTTGCAATGCAGAGAGCCGTTTCGCCCGAAACAAATTCATCA
>JAXJVE010000019.1:0-3330 GCA_036308705.1 Acutalibacteraceae bacterium | reverse complement strand
TCTGTTTCCCCTTTCTGTTTTAAGTTCGACTCCTCTGCTCTCAAAAAAGTCAATGACATCCGAAGGCATAAATCTCGAAAATGCGCCGTAAAGAAATCTGCCGTTTCGGGGAACATTTGAAATAAGTTCCTGAAGTACATTACAGTTATTCGTTACGTTACATCTGCCCTTACCTGTTATCATAACTTTACGGGCAGGCTTTTCGTTACGCTCAAGAATTATTGTTTCAACACCTTCATTCGCAGCCGTACCCGCAGCCATAAGACCCGCCGCACCGCCGCCGATTACAAGCAAAGAAGTTTTCATTTATTTTCCTCCCCGCTTGTACGGTAAACCTGATATTCATCCCAGATTTCTTCAAGTGCTTTGAAATAATTATATACATCATCACTCTTCTGCTTCGCACAGGCTGCAATCAATGCATTGATAAGACTGAGCGGAGCAACAAGTGAATCCACAAAAGAAACCATATTGCTTTTTGCAACAAGAAGATGCGTTGCATACGGTGCTATAGGTGACATTTCACCGTCTGTAATCGAAATAATCGTTGCACCTCTGTCCTTTGCAAAAGAAAGAGCTTTTACGGTCTGATTCGAATATCTCGGGAAACTGATTGCAATACAAACATCTTCGCTGCTTATTCTGAACATCTGCTCAAAGAGTTCGCTTGATGAAGATGTATCTATAAGAATAACGTTATCACAAAGATATCTGAAATAAAAAGCAGCAAAACTTGCAATAGCCGCAGAACTTCTTACGCCGAGAATATATATTTTTCTTGCATTATTTATTGCTTCAACGCTTTTCTCAAACGCTTCTCTTGAAACGCCGTCTCTTGTTGCCTTTATCATATCTATATCGGCAGCAAAAGCGTTTTCAATAAAATCGTCACCGTCAAATCTGCTTGCGGCAACTTCCATACGCTGAACACTTGTAAGATGGCTCTTTACCATTTCCTGAAGATGTTTCTGAAGCTCAGGATATCCTTCAAAACCAACGTTTGACGCAAAACGTACAACCGTTGATTCACTTACGCCAACAGCTTTACCGAGACTTGCAGCAGTCATAAATGAAGCTTTTTCATAATTTGATCTGATGTAGTCGGCAATTTTCTTGTGGCCCTTTGAAAGGCTGCCGTAAACTTCTTCAATTTTTGCCTGAAAATTTTCGGACATAACATTACCTCATTTTTTATCTCATACAAATTTGTATTTTACACCATATAAATTTGAAATGCAAGTGATTTTTGTGTTTTTGCAAGATTTCTTTCATTTTTATTAATTGACTGTTAAAGATTGATAGTGTATAATAGTATAAATTTTTACTAAGGAGATCTTAACTATGTCATCGTCAACCGTTTTATGGTATAATTCCCCTGCAAAAGCATGGACTCAGAGCCTCCCCATAGGCAACGGAACACTCGGAGCAATGATTTACGGTTCAACATCCAAAGAACTTCTCTGCCTTAATCATGATGAGCTTTGGAACGGCAAACCAAAAAACACTGTCAAAGATGGTGCTCCCGAATCATTCAAAAAAGCACGCGACCTTGCACTTGCAGGCAGACTTCATGAAGCTGAAGAAGAAATTGAAACAAATTTTCACAGTACATGGAGCCAGGCATATATGCCTCTGGGCAATCTTGAGATTGACTTTGAAGGTAAAGGATGCGTAAAAAATTATCGCAGAAGCCTTGACCTTGAAAATGCAATTTCAAGCGTTGAATATACACAGTCAAAAATCAATTATAAAAGAGAATACTTTGCATCATATCCTTCAAAAATAATTGCCGCAAAGTTTACAAGCGAAGGCGGAAAGATGAATTTCGCATTCGGTCTTACATCAAAACTTCGCAGCAGCAGTTTTGTTGAAGGAAACACAGTTATTCTTGACGGTGAATGTCACGGCGAAAACAATATTGATAACGAATCAGGCAATAAAAAGTATTTTGAAGAGCCTGAAATGAGAGGTATCCGTTTCAGAGCTGTTGCAAAAGTTGTCACCGACGGTAAAACCAAAACGGTTGAAAACAAAGTTTCCGTAAGCGATGCAACATACGCTTATATTTTCTTCACAAGCGAAACAAGTTTTAACGGTTGGAACAAACATCCTTTCCTTGAAGGTAAAGAATATATCAAGCCTTGTATGGACAGAATCGCTTCTGTTGAAGATTATGAAAAAGAAAAAGAACTTCATATCGCTGATTATACCGAGCTTTACGGCAGAGTAAAACTCGAGCTTGGCGAAGGAAGAGATGACCTTCCCACAAACAAGCGTCTTGTTTCGTTCAAAAGAGATAAGAGCGATATATCACTTATTACTCTTGTATATAACTATGGCAGATATCTTGCAATTTCATCATCAAGAATCGGTTCACAGCCTTCAACTCTTCAAGGTATATGGAACGACAGAATCACTCCTCCCTGGCACTCAAACTATACTGTAAATATCAACACAGAAATGAACTACTGGCCTGTTCTTATGTGCCGTATGCCCGAAATAAATTATCCTCTTATTGAGATGGTTAAAGAACTCAGTATAAGCGGTGAAAATGCTGCTAAGGGTCAGTACGGTGCAAAGGGTTGGACATCACACCATAACGTTGACCTCTGGAGACTTTCAACTCCTGTTTCAGGCAGTGCACAGTGGGCATTCTGGCACGGTTCATCAGGTTGGCTCTGCGAACATCTTTTTGAACACTACGAATACACCAATGATGTTGATTATCTCAGAGAAACCGCATATCCCGTTATGAAGAAAGCTGCCGAATTCTATCTTGATATTATGACAGAATATGAAGGCAAACTTGTGCTTGCACCCGGAACATCACCCGAAAACACTTTTGAATATGAAGGTAAACCTTGCTGTGTTGCAAAATATTCAACAATGTCGATGTCAATTGCAAGAGAGCTTTTTGAAAACTGTATAAAAGCCTGCAATATTCTTGATACAGATTCAGACTTTGTTGCAGAACTTAAAGATACTCTTTCAAAAATGGCTGATTTCAAACTCGGAAGCGACGGTCAGCTCCTTGAATTTGATGACGACTACCCCGAAGTTGAAGTTCATCACAGACACGTTTCTCACCTTTATGCACTTCACCCTGCACGTATCATCACCGTTGACGGTACACCCGAACTTGCCAAAGCCTGCCGCAGAACACTTGAACGCAGAGGCGATAACGGTACAGGTTGGAGCCTTGGCTGGAAAATCAATTTCTGGGCAAGACTTTTTGACGGTGACCACGCACTTAAACTTATTGAATTACAGCTTCGTCCCGTTAAAAGCATCGGCATAAACTACACCAAGGGTGGCGGAACATATGAAAAT
>JAXJVE010000018.1:0-2589 GCA_036308705.1 Acutalibacteraceae bacterium | reverse complement strand
GTATTGCATCAGGCTCAATAAAGAGACCGATTTTTGCACCTTCAGGCTGATAATCGGTTGTCTGAATCATCCACTTGAAGCCGCCGATATCAACAATAATTTCAAAGTGAACACCCTTGAAGGTAACTGATGTTACAACACCTTTGAGCATACCTTTTTCGGGCTCAACAACGTCAACATCTTCGGGGCGGACAACAACGTCAACCGCTTCGTTTTTATCAAAGCCTTTATCAAGGCACTCAAATCTGTGGCCTGAAAAATCAACAAGGCAGTCATCAATCATAACGCCGTCAAGAATATTACTTTCGCCGATGAAGTCGGCAACAAAAGCATTCTTTGGCTCGTTATAAATATCAAGCGGAGTGCCTATCTGCTGAATAACACCGCCATCCATAACAACAACGGTATCTGACATTGAGAGAGCCTCTTCCTGGTCGTGTGTAACATATATGAACGTTATACCAAGACGCTGCTGAATGTTTTTGAGTTCAACCTGCATATCCTTGCGGAGTTTGAGGTCAAGAGCACCGAGAGGCTCATCAAGAAGGAGCACTCTGGGTTTGACAGCAAGAGCTCTAGCAATTGCAACACGCTGCTGCTGACCGCCTGAGAGCGAATTTATGTTACGCTTGTTGAAACCTGTAAGGTTAACAAGAGCGAGCATTTCTTCAACAGTTTCTTTTATCTGCTTTTCGGGCACCTTTTTGATACGCAGACCGAAAGCTACGTTTTCATAAACATTGAGGTGCGGGAAAAGGGCATAACGCTGAAAAATAGTGTTAACCTGCCTTTTGTGAGGAGGAACACTATTGATTATTTTATCCTCAAAAATAACCTCACCTTCGTCAGGCTCAATAAAGCCTGCGATTATTCTGAGAGTTGTGGTTTTTCCGCAACCCGAAGGGCCGAGAAAGGTTATAAATTCCTTATCGCGGATATAGAGATTAAGGTTTTTGAGCACCTGATTATTCCCGAATGAAACGGAAATGTTTTTTAAATCAATGATGACATTTTTTTTCAATTATGCAGCCCCTCTCTGCCTTTGCCGAAAAAACGGCATATCGGCTTATTATAATTATAATAATATAAAATATAGAGCAAAAACTTGCAAATGTCAACAATTTTTTTAACAAATCCGTGAAAATTCCGTTAGGGATTGATGTTTTCAAATATTTTTCTTTGATTTGCTCCCGAATACTCTGTTTTTCTCTGTTTTGCTCAATTTTTTCGATTATAAATTTTTTTGGTAAAATACACAGAATTATAATAATAACACCCCTCTTAACGGGCAATACTCTTGTTGTAAGGGGTGATGTTTTGCAATTCAACAAGGTTGAAATCTGCGGAGTTAACACCGCAAAACTCAAAGTGCTGAAAGAAAGCGAAAAAATGGAGCTGCTCAGGAAGGCAAGGGCGGGCGATAAAAAAGCAAGAGAAGACCTGGTAACAGGTAATTTAAGGCTTGTACTGAGCGTTATTCAGCGATTTTCAAACAGAGGCGAAAATCCCGATGATTTGTTTCAGGTCGGGTGCATAGGGCTTATAAAAGCAATTGACAACTTTGATATAAACCTCGATGTCCGTTTCAGCACTTATGCCTGCCCGATGATTATAGGTGAGGTCAGGCGTCATCTGAGAGATAATAACCCTGTAAGGGTCAGCCGCTCTGTCAGGGATACCGCATACCACGCAATGCAGGTGAGAGAAAGGCTTATCAACGAACTTGAGCGTGACCCCACTCCCGAGGAAATCGCAAAAGAGCTCGGCATTTCAAAAGAGAGCGTTGTTATTGCTCTTGATGCAATAGTTGAACCTGTTTCGCTCAGCGAACCCGTTTATTCTGACGGAGGTGACACAATTTATGTTATGGATCAGATAGGCGATACGGAAACAGACGAAAGCTGGCTTGACGAAATTCTGCTCAGGCAAGCAATAAAAGACCTCAACGAAAGAGAAAAAAAGATACTTTTTCTCAGATTTATGCAGGGCAAAACTCAGATGGAGGTTGCCGACGAAATCGGGATATCCCAGGCTCAGGTTTCACGCCTTGAAAAAGGTGCAATCAAACGCATTAAAGATAATAACAGGGCATAAAAAGAGGCGGTCTTATGACCGCCTCTTTGTTATCTTTCAACCACATAGGTTGCATATGAAAGGAACTGACCTTTAAGAAATTCGCAAGCTGTGAAAACAATTTTGTCTTCATAGACTTCAACATAAGTACCTTCGGATGAACGCATATAATGTTCTGTTGTATCATCAATATTGGGTCTTGTTCTTCTGGGTGAAGATACGCTTGAAACGTGAACCATTGTTGCATATTCACCGCCGTAGTTTGCAATATTGAGATCGGGATTAAGCTCCTGCATATCGTATGCCCAATGCGAATGACCGTTGAAATAAACAACGTTTTCATACTTATCCATCATAGCTCTGAAACGTACTTCATCGGCACATCCCTTGGTAAACGGAAGGTCATAATGACGGCCTACATTATTTTCAAGATTGCCTTCACCCATATAAGGGTTTTCGCCTTCAGCAACAGGGTTGTTGAGGAATGTATGGAAGAAAAGATAAACCGTTTCATCC
>JAXJVE010000017.1:0-1151 GCA_036308705.1 Acutalibacteraceae bacterium | reverse complement strand
TTGATATCAACAAGCTCTGTATTCTGCTGATTGAAACGGCTTGCAATGATATCTGCAAGTGCGTTTGCGGTATCAAGAGAAGTGATGCAAGCGATTGAAAGCTGAATTGCACGTCTGTGAAGTGCAATATAGTCGCCCATAGTTGAATCGTGAAGAGCACCTGTATAAACAACGTAGTCAATCTTGCCGCTTTCAAGAAGCTTATAGATTTCTGAATCGTCGTTTCTGCTCTGAACACATTCAACATCAATGCCGAGCTGTGAAATAGCGTCTGCTGTTTCTTTTGTTGCGTAAATGTTTATCTTAAGGTCATCAAGCTTCTTTGCAAGTGAAACTGCATCGAGAAGGTCGTGACTGTCAACGCTGAGAAGAATACCGATGTTTTTCTCTGCGGTGGGAAGCTGAATCTTGAAGCCTGCTGAGGTAAGACCCTTATAAAGAGCTTCTGCGGTTGTTTTACCGATACCGAGAACTTCACCTGTTGACTTCATTTCGGGGCCGAGGATTGAGTTTACATCTGAAAGCTTTTCAAATGAGAATACGGGAACCTTAACGGTGAAATAGGGAGGAGTCTTATAAAGTCCTGTACCGTAGCCGAGGTCTTTGAGTGACTGACCGATCATTACCTTTGAAGCAATGTCAACCATAGGCACGCCCGTAACCTTGCTGATGTAAGGGATTGTTCTTGAAGCTCTGGGGTTAACTTCGATAACATAAAGCTGGTTGTGATAGATAAGATACTGAATGTTAACAAGACCCTTTGTGCCGAGTGAAAGAGCAAGCTTTTCTGAAACATCAATGATGTTTTCACGCATCTTGTCGCTGAGGTTATAGGGAGGATAAACAGCAATTGAGTCACCGCTGTGAACACCTGCACGCTCAACGTGTTCCATAATACCGGGGATAAGAACATCCTTGCCGTCTGAGATAACGTCAACTTCAAGTTCTGTACCCATCATATATTTATCAACAAGAACAGGGTTTTCGATTTCACCTGAAAGGATGATATCCATATATCTTTCAACGTCGCTGTCTTCGTGAGCGATTGTCATATTCTGACCGCCGATAACGTATGAAGGACGAAGAAGAACGGGGTAGCCGAGAGTATTTGCAGCGTTAAGAGCTTCCTGTTTTGTCATAACGCCCATACC
>JAXJVE010000016.1:0-8687 GCA_036308705.1 Acutalibacteraceae bacterium | reverse complement strand
GACAAGATATAATCAGCCTTCAAGATTTTTGAGAGAAATTCCCGAAAATCTGATGGAAAGAACAGGGGAAACACTTAAAAGTTTCTCGGTTGGTTCAAGTCAACCATCGAAACCTCAGGCTCCTTCAAGAGGATTTACTTCAGCACCTTCTGTTTCTGCACCTGCAAAAAATACTGCTGTATTTAATGTTGGTGACACAGTTGTTCATAAGGCATACGGTGAAGGTATTGTTCTCAGTGCCAAGCCAATGGGTAATGACATATTGCTTGAGATTGCATTTACCGCTGCAGGAACAAAGAAAATTATGGCTAATTACGCCAAAGTTGAAAAGAAATAATAATTTTAAAAGACGGATAGGTACCTATCCGTCTTTTTGTCATAAAAAATGGACTTGCTCATATAATTTAACAAAAACATAATGGAGGTTAAAATGAACAGGTTCAAATATAATTATAAGGTTTATAACGGTAAAGCTTTAAAGGGTATCATTGAAAATTCAAAAGTATATTTTTTGGCTTTTTTATTTGTTGGCGGAGTTATTATCGGTGCAATTTCCTGTAGCAATGAATCAGAAATATCAAATAAAATTGCAGAAACAATAAAAACTTTTATATTTTCAAAAAATAATAACAGTTTTTTTGATATTACAATCGATTCGTTTATTTCAAATATCATGTTAATTATTATAAATATATTTCTTGCGTTTTCTTTGATTGGTTATCCTTTTTTGGTTTGGCTTCCGTGCATAAAAGGTATTGGTCTTGGCGCGTTTGCGGGATATTTGTATTCTGCTTATAAATTATCAGGACTCGGATACTGGATTTTGACCGTGTTCCCCGGGGCGATTGTGTCGAGTGTTGCACTTATAATAGCGTGCAATGACAGTTGTGATTACTCTAAAAATGCTTTTATGAAATCGCTGAGGGGGAGGGGGCAGTTCGAAAAAGATGAAACAAAAATATTCCTTGTCCGTCAACTTATATTGATAGGTATATGTGTTATATCTTCGTTTATAGATTCTGTATTTACATTTGCTTTTTCAGGATTTTTTGAAATTTGACGGATTATTAAGCGGGTTTGAGTCAACAGCTTGTTTGAGCTGTTCGTCGTGAATATGAGTATATATTTCTGTTGTTGATAAATTTTCGTGACCAAGAATTTCTTTAAGTTGCAAAGGATCGACATTTCCGTGCTGATACATAAGAGTAGCAGCGGTATGTCTGAGTTTATGCGTAGAAAGACCCATACCGTCGAATCCGCATTTTTTCAGATATCCTTCAACCATTTTCTGAACACTCTGTTTGCTGATTCTTGTTTTACGGCTGCTGATAAATAAAGCATCTCTGTCAATAACACCGTCAACAGGTCTGACAGCGAGATATGCACCGACAGCGTCAAGGCAAGCTTTGTTAAGATAAACTGTTCTTTCTTTATTGCCTTTACCGATTACAACAAGAGTGTTGTTATCTTTTATATGAGATATGTTAATGCTTATAAGTTCAGACAAACGAAGTCCGCAGTTAAGAAAAAGTGTTAATATGCAGTAATCACGTTCTTTAAATTTGCCGTCAACACTTTGAAGCAGTTTTATGCTTTGTTCAAGAGTGAGATATTTTGGCAAACTCTTTTTCGTTTGCGGAGATTCAAGGAATGCAATTCTGTTAACTTTTATATATCCGTTGATTTCAAGATATTTATAAAACCGTTTGATTGCAACGGCTTTTCTTGCTCTTGAGTTATTATCGTTGTTTCTTTCGTTTCTGCAATAGGAGAGAAATGCATAAGCCTCATCAAGTCCGACACTGCAGATTATATCGTCAGAAAGCATTGAAATATTAATTTCATCAAACGGTGTGTTTTTTTCACACAGTCCTCGTGTTTTTGAAATATATCTGAAAAATAATCTTAAATCTGATGCATATTCAAGAACGGTCAACATTGATTTGCTCTTGATTGCAGAAAGATAATTCAGATATAACCGCACGAGAGCGGGCATAGTAATTAATTCTTCTTCTCTCATATTTTCACCACCAAAACAGATAGGGTATGTTATAAATTGATTATAACATACCCTTATAAAAAAATCAATATAATTATACAAAATAAATGTTTTGTATAATTCAGGGGAGAAGAATTATAAATTTGTAATATCATATTCTTCACACAAAGGCAGAATTCCGCCGATATCATATAACGGTTTATTATTCAGTTCTATACATTCAACTGAGTTTCTGCTGAGAAAATCAAGAATCTTCTTATAATCTTTGTGGCTTTCAATTGCTCCGTTAAATGCAATTTTATTTTTATCTATCTTACCGCAGCATCCGCCGATAAATCCATAACCGTATCCTTTCAATCCAATGGAGCCTTTTGAAACGAACAATGTATCGTTGAAAAAATTTCCAGCGGCTGTAAATATGGATTCATCATCTGTAATGATTGCGTTTTCATTAACAATGCATATTGAACATTTGGTGTAGCCTTGATTTACATTTATAACGGATAAACCGTTCAATTCAGCATATTCAAGGATTTCGTGAGCTATAGTCTTAATATTACATATTATTTTATTACCGATTATTGCACAGTTCAGTCTGACATCATCAGGATATCTGTTGCCTGCTGATTGCTTAATTTTCTTAAATATAAAATTTAATTCAGACTCCCCTGTGCACAAATGTTCGCTTTGAGAAAAAATTTTATTTTCACCTAAATGAAGAATTTGTAAATCTGTATGGGAATTTACAGGTTCGGGTAAAGCATTATACGGGTTTATTTCTATTGTTTTTATACCGAGTTCGTTTAATTTTTTTATTGACTCCCCTGCTTGTACACTTATTGCGGCAACGGTTACCCTGCTCTGCGGTAAATTAGGTTTTTCAATGTATTTCATAGTTTTAAATTGCAGCGTTGAATGCTTCGTTAACATTTCGTGCACCTACTATTTCGATGTTACCTTTAAAACCGTCAGAAAGCGTTTTAAGATTATGTTTTGGTATAATACAACGCTTGAAACCGAGCCTTTCAGCCTCTTTTATACGTTGTTCGCAATATGAAACAGTTCTTAATTCACCGCCAAGACCAATTTCACCAATAACAAGAGTGTCATCTCTTATGGGAGTATCCTTAAGACTTGAAATAAGTGCCAGTGCAACAGAAAGATCTGTTGCGGGTTCATCAAGCCTTAATCCGCCAACAACGTTAATATAAGCGTCACAAGTGCTGAAGAAAAATCCTGCTCTTTTTTCAAGAACGGCAAGAAGCATTGACATACGGTTATAATCAAAACCTGTGGACATTCTTCTGGGATTGCCGTAGCTTGATGACGCAACAAGACCCTGGACTTCAGCAAGAATGGGTCTGCTGCCTTCCATAACGCAGGCAATACATGTTCCTGCAGTATTTTTAGGTTTACCTGAAATGAGCATCAGTGAGGGATTCTGAACTTCTACAAGACCTTTATCAAGCATTTCAAAAACGCCAATTTCATTTGTAGAGCCGAATCTGTTTTTTACAGCTCTGAGAATACGGTACGAAAGATGTCTTTCACCTTCAAAATATAATACACAGTCAACTACATGTTCAAGAACTTTAGGGCCGGCTATATTGCCGTCTTTGTTTACGTGCCCAACGAGAATTGTCGGAATTCCAAGCCCTTTTGCACAATGCATATATAAATTTGTTGATTCTCTGACTTGCGTAACGCTTCCTGGTGATGAATTGATTTCTGATACGCACATTGTCTGAATTGAATCAACAATTACAAGGTCAGGTTTTTCTGATTTTATGTATTCCGTTATGCTTTCAACATCTGTCTGACACATTATAAGAAGATTATCGGTTGATACACCAAGTCTGTTTGCTCGGAGTTTGATTTGCCTTGCAGATTCTTCGCCTGAAACATAAAGAATCTTTAAGTTTCTTCCAATGAACTCACAGATTTGTAAAAGTATTGTTGATTTACCTATACCGGGGTCGCCGCTTAACAGAACGAGCGAACCTTTTACAATACCGCCTCCGAGAACTCTGTCAAGCTCATCCATACCTGTTTTAAAACGGATTTCATCATCAGCACTTATTTCATTTATAGTTTGAGCGAAAAGAGATTTTGAAGTATGCTTAATACTTTTTTGCTGCTGAGGAGTACGAAAATCCTCTTCCATTGTATTCCATTCGGAACAGCCCGGGCAACAACCAAACCATTTTGCACTTTCGTATCCGCATTGATTGCATACATAGAGTGTTTTTGTTTTAGGTGCCATTTTGAATATCCTCCGTTTCGGAAATAAAATCTGCAATTCCTATAGCAATAAAAAAAGCTATTTTTTGCTGATATGTATTATCTTTTAAATTATCTGTTTCATCAGGATTGGACATAAAACCGCATTCAACCATAACCGAAGGTATTTGCGAGTTATTTAACAAATATATTTCAGATCCGCTTTTCTTTATTTCTCTTGAATTATCGGTCTGAAGATATGAAATAATCGGATATCTGATTGACTCGGCTAAATCTTTTGAGTGCGGATTATTTTTTGAATAAAAAACTTGTGTGCCGCTGTATCGCGAGTCCTGATAATGATTTTGATGAATACTAACGAAAACTGCGTTATCAGTGTTGTTGATTATTTCAAGTCTGTTTTTTAAATCTGATATTTTCTTTTGCCTGATTGTGTTTGCAGAATCATCATGGATAGAATTATCATCGCTTCTTGTCATAAGGGTTTCATAACCCATAGATTGCAGAATGTTGTTCAGTTTATAAGCTATCTGTAAGTTTAAATCTTTTTCAAGTGTACCGTCGTTTGCTGATGTTCCGCCGTCGGGTGATCCGTGACCTGCATCAATAATAATTGTTTTATATTTATCAGTATCAGCCGAAACATCTATCGCATTGTCAAAATACGAAATTCTTGACAAAAGAGCAAGTGAAGAAAAGATAAAAATCAGGGCAAAAGATAAGTAAAATCTGATTTTGATTTTTTGAGGTGCAATAATTCTCATAATACCACTCCGCATATTAATTTGATAAATAATATGCACGGATATGAGAAATAATTATTTAAGTTGATTTTTTCTGTAGTCGATATAATCCTGAAGAATTACAACCGCAGCCACCTGGTCAACAACCGCTTTACGCTTTTTTCCGCGTGTGTTTGTATTGTTCAATGCATTATGAGCACTTACAGTTGAAAGTCTTTCATCTCTCATTTCATAATTGATTCCTGTTTTTTCAGAAAGCGTTTTTGCAAATTCTGTGCATTTTTCTGCTCTTGAGCCAAATGAGGAGTCCATATTTTTGGGTAAGCCAACAACAAAAAGTTCGGGTTTATATTGTTTTGAAAGTTCGTTAATTTCATCAATAAGTTTTTCTGGGTTTCTTTGTGTGATAACACAAACGGGAGAAGCGAGCATTTCAAATTTATCGCATACGGCTATACCTGTTCTGACATCACCGTAATCAATTGCCATTATAACCAAATAATCATTTCCTTTTTAAAATTGCGGAGTCTGAAAGCCAAACTCCGCAATTTTTATTATTGTATAATTCCGTCAAGGATATTGCCGAGATTATCAACGATTCCGTCAACAGTATTGTTATCGGGTATTATTGAATGTGTGCATGTGGTACAAGTTGCGGGCATAGCAGTAATCTTATACCATCCTGTACCTGTTGAAGCACAATTCGGCCCTGCGATTTTACCTGAAGATCTGCAATAACGCTTTTCAATTGTTTTTGAGCTCTTCGGGAATTCTTTTTGAGCTAAGCCTTCGTGTATTTCATCAAAAACTCTCATAAAGATTTTGCCGCCGGGGTTAACAGATACTCCGAGTGATTCGGGATGATCAAAACCAACCCATACCGCAGCTACATAATAAGGTGTACCTGCACAGAACCAACGGTCTTTATCGCTTGTTGTTGTACCTGTTTTTGCCATTATCTGGAACTTTCTGACTGTTGATGCTGTTCCGTAATAGCTGGTATCAACTGTTTGAAGAAGTTCACACATAATATCTGCAGTATCGTCGGAAAGAACCTGTTCTCTTTTAAGCGAAGGATCTTCATTACTTAAAAGTATCTGAGTTCCACTGCTGTTTGTAACTTTATAATATGAATAAGGTTTATAATAATAACCGCCGTTTCCGAACGGTGCATATGCGGCTGCCATTTCAACGGTTGTTGTACCGTTGGTAAGTGCACCTGTTGCAAGAGGTGCAAGAGATCTGTCTTCTTTTTCGTCGAGTTTTGAAAGTTTGAATCTGTCTCTGATAAATTCAAATGAATTATCAATACCTACATCATAGTTGATTATTCTTGCAGGGACGGTGTTGTGTGATTGCTGAATTGCATATTCAACTGTAACGTTTTTACCTGAACCGTAGGTCTGGTTTACGTTGTGAGGCCAGAGCTTACCGTTAACAGGAATTGCATAGTCTTTAATCATACTTGAGTAATTATGAATATTCATTTCAATTGCGGGGGCATAGGTTGCAAGGGGCTTGATTGTTGAACCGGGCTGTCTGAATGAATTAGCAGCTCTGTTAAGACATAACGCACCTGATTTTTCGCCTGCCTCACCGACAATTGCTACTACCCTGCCGCTGTAATCCATAATTGTCATTGCGGATTGAACGGGTTCGCCCTTATGGTCTTTGTCATCACTGTAAATTTCAGGGAAGGACTTACGGTTAACATAAACATCTTCAAGCGTTTCCTGAACTTCAAGATCAACTGCGGCATAAATCTTAAGACCGCCGTAGAGAATCTTATCCTGAGCCTGTTGTTTTGAATAACCGTATTGATCCATAAGATCCTGCTGAACGCACTGTCTTACATAGTCAACATAGAAGCTGTCAACGTTATTTTCGGTATCTTTTTTCTTCTCTTCCTCTTTTTCATCGGGAACATATTTTTCACTGTTGGTAAAGATAAGTTCAAAATTAACGGCTTCGTTGTATTCTTCTTCTGTAAGATAACCGTCAGTTTTCATTTTTTCAAGACATTTAAGCTGACGCTCTCTGTTGTTTTCGGGATTTAACAAGGGGTTCCATTTGGTAGGTGCCTGTGTGATTGATGCAATAACTGCACATTCGGCTGCGTTCAGTTCACTGACGTCTTTACCGAAATATTCTTCACTTGCGGTTTTAACGCCGTAACAACCGTTGCCGAGATAAAGAGTGTTAAGATATGCCTCGATAATTGTATCTTTATCATAATGCTCTTCAAGATTAAGTGCGGTCAGAATCTCGTTGAATTTACGGACAACAGTTACCTCTTTATTGTTTGTGAGGTTTTTTATAAGCTGCTGAGTGATTGTTGAACCGCCCTGACCGAGATTCTTCGGAACAACGATAACACCGATTGTTCTTATCCAGTCAACACCGCCGTGAGTCTGAAATCTTGTGTCTTCAAGTGAGATAAATGCTTTAGGCATATACGGTGACATATCATCAAGGTCAACCCAGACTCTGTCTTCTTCACCGTGAAGCCTTGCTATTTCAACAGTTTTGCCGTTTTTATCATATGCATATATGAATGATGTCTGGTTTTGATTTGCCTTATATTCTTCAAGGTTGATTATCAAATCACCTTTAGCTGTTGCAATAACATTGATAAAAACATATGATACAACAATAATAGCGGTCAAAGCAACAACACTTAAGATTCCGAAAATCACAGTACCGATTTTACCGAAAACTTTTTTACCGTTTGATTTTTTTTCTTTTTTTGCCAATACGTTTCAACCTCCTTGAATGAAGATTATGTAATATGGATTTATTTAAGTTCTTTTCTGAATTTTATCTGATTGTTTAAAAAGAGAATTAATATAATTAATAGCCAGAGCGGTAAAAACATTAAAATTATAAGAGCCGCTCCGATTATTAACGGCAGACCCTTTTTACTCTTTTTAACTCCGGATTCAATTTTGCTCCATTCGAGTTTCTGAGTGTTATCCCCGGGATTATGCGGATAAATATTAAGGTCTGATTTATATGAATCAATTTTATAGTTATAAAGCAAAGGTTCAACAAGTTCAGCTGTACTCGATGACACTTTTGTGATTTTTTTAAGGTCAATGTGCAGTACGCTGAGAATACTGTCAACAATATTCAGAAGCCCGATTGTGATTTTATATTGCGGAGTATCAGGCGGATACTTGCTTTCGCCTGCAAAAAGATTCATAAAAAGTTCTGCAATAAAGTCAACAACTTTCACATCTTTGATTGCGGCGTAATCAGCTTTTTTTAATCCCGTTTCACGTTTAGTCCACTTGGCAACTGTGCCGATTTTAAGAGAATTCAATAACTTGAAAATCGGTTTGATTATCCATCCGAATTTATAGACAAGTTTAGGTTTAATGCTTATTGCGTTAACCATATTTGCAAGAGCGCCTAAATCTGTACCCGCAGTTTTTATCATTCCAATAATAACAGCGGTAAGCTGATTCTTTAATACTTCCTGTAAATCTTGTCCGTTTTCTTTAAATGATTCGGGTGTTTTAACAATAACCGTATCCAATGATACTTTGTTGTTTTCGGGGTCGAAAGTTGCTGTTCTGATTGCACCGGGATAACCTATGGGAGATGCGGTGCATATATCATACAGGACATTCCCCTGCTCGCTTTGATAAGCTGAAACATTATGAATATGTGTATGACCCGTGAAAATGAACTGAATACCTAAG
>JAXJVE010000015.1:0-4908 GCA_036308705.1 Acutalibacteraceae bacterium | reverse complement strand
GGAATGGATGTTGTTGATGCGATCGCAACAGTTAAAACAGGTTTTGCTGATAAACCCGTTGATGATGTTGTTATTCTCGGAATTGATATTGAAACATTATAAAAAATAATCCCCTGCATATGCAGGGGACTTTTTTATGCTCAGATAATATTTTCAAAAACTCTGCCAAGATAACGGCTGTATCTGTCAATCATTGCAAAAAGGAAATCGAGGAAACCAAGGTTGAATATTGTATCGTTCCCGTCGCCGGCTGCTTCATCTGCGTTAAGAGTGAAACCCTCTGTATAAATAATTCCGCCTTCGCCGAAGATTTCTGCTCTTACATAACCTTTGAGCTGATTTTCATAATCGTTAAGATCAAATGCGGTATCGTCAGCCTTTGTTGTTGCAATAAGCTTACCGTCTGAAATCCAACGGATAATAAGTGCGTTATCCGAATCAATTGTGATTGTATCTTCGCTCTCGTTAACGGTGATTGAATTGATAACGGGCTTGATACCTGTTGAATGATATCCTTCGTCATCAAGGGCTGTGTAGCTTACGCTAACCTGACCGTCATCGTTTGATTTGATGATTTCTTCTCTGTCTGCATCATACTGAGCAACGAGAGTTGTAAGTTCAGTATAAAGCTCGGTTTCACCGTAGTATGTTTTGATACCGTCTGCAATCTGTGCAAGTTCGTCACGGTTTGCAATGCAAGTGCTCTGAGGAAGAACCTCGCCTTTGATAAGAGCATTTTTGATGTTTGCGGTTGTGTTTTCTTCTGCAAGAACAATAAGGCTGCCTGTATCGATTTTATCGAGCTGATGAGCGTCGCTTGTTGCAATAGCGGTTACTGTTGAGCCTTCTGTTGCGGCTTCTGCAAGCATAAGATCCCAGAGCTTTCTGTCGTATCTTGTTCTGCCGTCGCCCTTGCTGTTGATATCAATGCCGATACATGAATCGTATTTATCGATATATCCGTAAAATTTATTGAAGTAATATCTGTATGACCAGTTATCAAGGCTGTATGCATCTTCCTGATAAAGTTCATATCTTGCCTGAGTATATTCACCGGGGTGGTTGATAACCGAAATACCGCCTGCTTTGTCAACGCCTGTGATTGCTTCGTGATAATCGCTGGGAAGATTGTATTCAAAAGGAGCAAACCAGCTGTTAACGTGTGCGTTTACTGAAAGAGCATTGTTTTCAATGCCGTAAGGTATTCTGAGAATTTCTTTGCCGTCTGCAGTTACAAGGTAGTCATCGCCGTTGCGGTTGATAACTTCGTATGCAGTTCCGTTGTCAAAAGCACCTTTATTCTGAAGGGTAATGATATTTCCGTCTGTTTTGCCGATAAGAGCCATAACATCGGTAACGATATTTGCATCGCTGGCTGTCCAGCTTGTGTTGCTGATGCCGTGGTCTGTAATTGCAACAACATCATAGCCTGTTTCGTAGTGGCGTTCAAGAGATTTTACGAGGGTATCGTCACCGTCACTTGCGTTTGTATGTGTGTGCAAAGCAGTTTTGTACTGATTTACGGTTTCCCAGTTGATGTCCTTGTAAGGGTTTGTGATTGTGTAGCCGTCTGATGCTTCGTTTGCTGCAAAAGCAAAAGGAACAAATGTAAGAAGCATTGCGGCAGCAAGAACAACAGCAAGAACTTTTTTAGTCATTTTTATTACCTCCGTAAAGTTTGTTTGCTATTTTGTTGGATAATATTATAACAGTATAATACTATTTTGTAAATAGTAAATAAAAAAATAATTGATAATTTCGTCGCACAGAATGTGATAATTGATTTGATATTTTATACTTGTTATGGTATTATTAATTAGATTAAGAGGTGAAAGTTATGTTTATAATCAGAAAAATTTGGTATGTTTTGACTCTTCCGCTGTTGCTTATAACAATACTTACAAGCCCTGTGGCACAGAGCAGCGAAACGGCAGAGCTTATTTCAACAGATACGCTTGTTTTTGAAAAAGCACTTCTTGCGGGTCAGGGTATAGCTACCGACGGCGAATATTAATACACAAGCGGTTCAATTGCCGCACTTGATTTTACCGCACTTGCAAAGTTTACTTTTGACGATATGGAGATTGTTGACAGTAACATCAATCCGTTGCCTAAAAAATGTTCAAAGAGGGGCGATGACCATATAGGCGGCATCAGCGTTTATAACGGTAAAATTTATGCATCGGTTGAAGACAGTGCTGAATATATCTATCCCTGCATTGTTGTTTTTGACTGTGAAACACTTGAGCCTACGGGCGAAATCTATGAGCTTCCCTGTGAAATATACGATGACGGTGTACCCTGGTGTGCAGTTGACGGCAAAACAGGTTACCTCTATGCTTCAAAGTGGAATGATATTGATAAAATTTATGTTTATGATGTAAACAATTCAATGAGTTTTGTTAAAGAAATAACTCTCAGCGAAAAAATTCACCGTATTCAGGGCGGCGAATTCTGTAACGGCACTCTCTATCTTTCAAACGATATAGAAGATAACGGTAATTTTAAAAACATTCTGAGCGTTGATATTGAAAACGGCAAGGTTGAAATTGCCGCTGTAAGAGATGTGGGCGGAGAGAATGTTGAAGCAGAAGGCATAACTTTTTATCCCTCAGAAGACGGCTCGGTTATGCACGTACTTGATTATAACAAAGTAATGGGCGTTTTTGTTCATCATTATAAAGTTGATTTTGCGGAGTGATTTTATGACTTTTAAAGATATACATATCAGAGATCCTTATATTGTAACTTATGAAGGCAAGTATTATCTTTACGGAACAAGAGGCAAAACTGCATGGGGTGTTGCATCGGGTCTTGACGTTTATGTAAGCGATGACCTTGAAATATGGAGCGATGCCCACGAATGTTTTGCCGTCCCCGAAAATTTCTGGGCAGATAAAGAAATATGGGCACCCGAAGTTCATCTTTATAACGGCAAATTCTATATGTTTGTTACTTTCCGTTCTGAAGAAAGAAACAGAAAAACTCAGATTCTCTGCAGTGATTCGCCTATGGGGCCCTTCCTTCCGTTTACAGATGATGCAATAACACCTGATGGTTGGAGATGCCTTGACGGTACTTTTTATGTTGATAAAAACGGCGATCCTTATATAGTATTTTGTCACGAATGGCAACAGGTTGTTGACGGCGAAATATGTGCAATGAAATTAACAAAAGATCTTACTGCGGCGGCAGGCGAACCGTTCCTTTTGTTTAAAGCATCTCAGCCCGAATGGGCAGATAAATCCCGTGACTTTTATGTAACCGATGGCCCGTTTATGTATCGAACAAAATGCGGCAGACTTCTTATGATATGGTCAACATTTACTCAGAGCGGATATGTTCAGGCAATAGCATATTCCGATAACGGAGAGATTGACGGCAATTGGCATAATGAAGAGCTCTTGTTTGAAAAAGACGGCGGTCACGGAATGATATTTGATGATTACAAAGGCAACAAACATCTTATTCTTCATTCACCTAACGAAAACCCCGATGAAAGACCGATAATGTTTGATCTGATTGAAGAAAACGGAACATTAAAGCTTAAATAAGAGGAGAAAAATATGAAAAAATTTATCAGTATAATTCTTGCCTTTGCGTTGGTTATTTCAGTTTCTGTTCCTGCATTTGCAAGTGCGGAACATAATCCCGAAGAATGTGAAAACATTCCCGTTATTGTTGTAAGAGGTATGGATTTCGGCGGATTATATGTTGATCTCGGAACAGAAAACGAAAAACCTGCACTCAGCATTGACGCCGAAACAATTATAAAAGGTGTTCTGAACACCGTTGTTGCAGGCGTTATGAATTTCAGCCTTGATGCGGCAGTTGATGAAATATCAAAGGTAGCTTTTGATATTTTTAAATATTTTCAGATGGATGAAAACGGTGACTCCCGCCCTGATGTGTCAGTTGAAAAATTCCCCGAAAGTGCGGATAAATATGAAAATCTTCGCAACGGGACAGATTTTGAATTCGGAATCGTAAGAACCTGCATTGAAACTTTCGGAGAAGGTCATACATATTATTTCACCTATGACTGGCGTCTTGATCCGTTTGATGTTGCAGACGAGATTAATTCTGTTGTTGAAACTGCACTTGCAACAACAGGTCACGATAAGGTGAATATCATTTGCTGTAGTATGGGCGGTCAGATGACTCTTGCGTATCTTACCGAATACGGTTATGATAAGGTTGAAAGATGCCTGTTTATGTCATCAACTTTCTGCGGTGCTCAGGTAGCATCGGATTTGCTCAACGGCAGGGTTAAAATAACCTCAAAAAATCTTTATAACTATTTAAGACCTCTCAGCAACAACGATTTTCTGACTTTCCTTATTGATGCACTTTATAAAATCGGATTGTTTGACGGTGTGACTAAACTTACTGATTATATCCTTGAAAACTATCAGGATGATGTTTATGAGGATGCGATAATCCCCATTTTCAGCCATATGCCTGCGTTATGGGGGCTTGTTCAGTCTGAAGATTATGAATCTGCAATAGAATATGTTTTCGGCGGCAGAACTCAGGAAAACGCTGCATTCCTTGAAAGAACAGATAAGCTTCAGAAAATGATGAGCGATAAAACCGCTCTCATTGAAGAAATGATTGATAACGGTGTGAAAGTAGCTATAGTTGCTCACTATGATCTGCCTCTTATCCCGGCTTACGAAAATGCCGACTTCAACGGTGACAGTATCCTTGAAACCTATCAGATGTCAGGTTACGCAACCGTTGCTCCTTACGGCAAAACACTCGGTGATGACTATGTTGCAAAAAATCCCGAATACCTTTCACCTGACAGAGTGGTTGACCTTTCAACCGCACTCTTCCCCGATTACACTTATATAATCAAAGGTGCATATCATGTTTCGGGTTCATACGGTACGGATTACAGCGAGT
>JAXJVE010000014.1:0-5965 GCA_036308705.1 Acutalibacteraceae bacterium | reverse complement strand
TCTCGCTTCAAATGAAATTTACAGCGAAGTTTATAACTCACAGCAGAAAGGGGGCGAGGAATAATGGCAACCAAAAACGGCAAAAAACCGCCTCAGGGTCCCTCCGCTTTCAAGCCGAAGAATACAAAGGCAACATTTCTCAGGCTTATAAGTTACCTCGGCAGGTCAAAACTCCTCCTCTTTTTTGTTTTCTTTTTTGTTCTTTTCAGTGCCCTTGCAGGTATAATCGGCACTTCGTTTGTAGGCAGAATTATTGATAACATCATTACTCCTCACCTTGCAAACGGCTCATTTGAAACGGCGTTGCCCGAGCTTCTTACAACTCTCGGCACCCTTGCTGTTATCTATATTCTCGGCGTTGTGTCTTCGTATGCATATTCGAGAATTATGATTCAGGTATCTCACAAAACTCTCAACTCAATCAGAGCCGACCTTTTCAATCATATGATTGATTTGCCAATCAGCTTTTTTGATTCGCACACTCACGGCGAGCTGATGAGCCGATACACCAACGATACCGACGTTTTGCGTGAATGTATCAGCCAGAGCTTTGTTCAGCTTATTTCATCGGTTGTTACCGTTGCGGGCACATTCGGTATGATGCTTTATCACAGCCCGATTCTTACCGCATTTGTTACCCTTATGCTTTTTGTTGCCTTCTTTGTTGTTAAAACAATAGCGGGCAAGAGTGCGGTCAACTTCCGTGCTCAGCAAAAATCCGTGGGCGAAGTCAACGGATATATCGAAGAATTCATCGAAGGTCAGAAGGTTGTAAAAGTATTCTGCCACGAAGACAAAGCAAGCGAAGATTTTACAAAAATCAACGATAATCTCCGCAAGGCATCCACCAGAGCACATACCTATGCAAGCATTCTTATGCCTATTATGGGCAACATCTCCTATATCTCATTTGCGTTTGTTACAACAATCGGTACAATCATTATGATCACCGTTCCCGAAGCATCACCCTTTGCTCTCACCATCGGTGCTCTTTCAAGCTTTTTGCTTTATACAAAGCAGTTTTTCCAGCCGATAACCCAGATTTCACAGCAGTTCAACAGCATAATCTCCGCCCTTGCGGGTGCAGAACGCATTTTTGAAATTCTCGACACCCCCGTTGAAGAGGATAACGGTTATGTTACCCTTGTCAACGCAAAGAAAAACGCCAAAGGCGAGATTGAAGAATGTGAAGAAAGAACGGGTATGTGGGCATGGAAGCATCCTCACGGCGACGGCACACTCACCTATACCGAATGGCAGGGCGATGTTCGTTTCCACGATGTTACTTTCAGCTATGACGGTAAAAAGACCGTTCTCAAAAATGTATCGCTCTATGCACGCCCCGGCGAAAAAATCGCCTTTGTCGGCTCAACTGGTGCGGGCAAAACAACCATTACGAACCTTATAAACCGCTTCTATGATGTTAATGAAGGAAAGATAACCTATGACGGCATCAACATCAAAAAGATTAAAAAGAGTGCTTTAAGGCAATCTATGGCTATGGTTTTACAGGATACCCACCTTTTCACGGGTACGGTTCGTGATAATATCGCATACGGCAAGCTTGACGCAACGGATGAAGAAATTATAAATGCGGCAAAACTTGCAAACGCAGATTCATTCATTTCACGCTTGCCCGACGGCTACAACACAATGATTACGGGCGACGGTGCAAACCTTTCTCAGGGTCAGCGTCAGCTTCTTTCAATCGCAAGAGCAGCTGTTGCAAATCCGCCCGTTCTTATTCTTGACGAGGCAACAAGCTCAATCGACACAAGAACGGAACGCCTTATCGAAAAAGGTATGGATAAGCTTATGGAGGGCAGAACGGTATTTGTTATCGCTCACAGACTTTCAACAGTCCGCAACTCAAACGCAATTATGGTGCTTGAAAAAGGCGAAATAATTGAGCGAGGCGACCACGATGACCTCATCGCTCAAAAAGGCAAATACTATCAGCTTTATACAGGTCAGTTTGAACTTGAATAAAAAAATCCCCGAAGGATTAACCTTCGGGGTTATTTTTTCAGAATTTATGCACACCTGCACCAATTTCGGTTGATTTTCCGTCAAGGATAACCGTTGCGGTTGCTCCTTCGGGCACGGTGAATTCATATTCGGTTTTGCCGTTTTCTGTTTTCCATTCGGATTTGACAAGACCCTTGCGGCTTTCAATTGAAGCCTTCACATAAGTGAGTCTGCCGTCGGTCAGCGGAGCAAATACGATATGCTCAAATGCGGGCTTGCTCTCATCAATCTTAATGCCCGCCGCATCGCCGTAAAGCCAGTCGGCAACAGAGCCGTAGGCATAGTGGTTGAACGAGTTCATTGATGTGCTCCACATCGTGCCGTCTTCTCTCACGCTGTCCCAGTGCTCCCAGATTGTTGTTGCACCCATCTTGACCGAGAAGAGCCACGAGGGATATTCTTCTCTGAGGAGAATGTCGTAGGCGGTCTGAGTGTAACCGTTATCGCTCAGTGCGTGGAGAAGATAAGGTGTGCCGACGAAACCTGTTTTGAGGTGTCCGCACTCGGTTACAAGCTCATTGAGCTGTTTTGCGGTTTCGGGAATGTTATCTGAAATACCGAAATGTACCGCAAGCACGCAAGCGGTCTGAGTTGCATATTCGGGCTTGATTCTGCCGTTATCCATATATTCACGCCTGAATGCGAGAATTGATTTTTCTCTCTTTGCGAGCACTTCTGCGTTATCTTCACCGCAGAGTGCCATTGATTTTGCAAGAATTTCGCTTGAATAGATATAATAAGCGGTTGCGATGAGGCTCTTTTCTGTACCCTTTGAGCAATCCTCGGGGCTGCTGCCGTCAAGGTTAAGCCAATCGCCGAAATGCCAGCTGTTGCTCCAGATACCGTTGTAGCTGTGCTCTTCGATAAATTCAATATAATTTTTCATCGACTTGAGCGATTCTTTGATTAAATCCTTGTTTGCGTAGGTAAGATAAATCTGCCACGGACAGATTGTTGCCGCATCAGCCCACGCAGCCGATGAATTATCGTCAGGGCCGAAAACAGCGGGGATAACATGGGGAATTGTACCCCAATCGGTCTGGTCTGCACGCAAATCGGCAAGCCATTTTATGAAAAATCGCTCAACATCGAAGTTATATGATGCGGTTTTGATGAATACCTGAGCATCACCTGTCCAGCCGAGTCTTTCGTCACGCTGAGGGCAGTCTGTGGGTACATCAAGGAAGTTGCCCTTCTGACCCCAGATAATATTTGAGAAAAGCTTGTTGACTCTTTCATCCGAGCATTCAAAATGACCCGTTCTCTTCATATCGGAATGAACAACGATTGCGGTAAAATTCTCCGCTTTAACTTCGTCGCTCCAATTTTCGAGTCTGATATATCTGAAGCCGAAGAAATTATACTCGGACTTGTGGATATGCTCCTTGCCGTCGCATACAAAAACAGCCTGAGCCTTTGCACTTCTGAGGTTATCGGTATAGAAATTGCCCTCTGCGTCAAGCACTTCTGCATGGCTTATGGTTGCTCTTTCGCCCTTGTTACCCTTGATTTTAAACTCAACATAGCCCGTCATATTCTGACCGAAATCAAGCACCGTTTCGCCCTTGGGAGTAATAATAATCTCCTTGGGTGAGAGTCTTTCCTGCTCAATAACCTTTTCGCCCTGACGGTCAAGAAGAATTTTTCTGTCCTTTTCAAAAACCTGTGCCTGTACAGGGTTTATATCCTTATATGCGGAATTATAAATATAGCCGTTATAGAAATTTGAATATGAATATTTTCCGTTTTCGCATTTCCAGTCGCCGCCGCTTGTGATAATCTCGGTTTCGCCGTCTGCATACTTAAGCGTAAGGGCACAGATAGCCGCAACCTCTTTGAAGCCAAGCTGCTTATCGCCGTAGTGCATACCGAAATATGTGCTTGCCTTCCAGCCGGGTGCAACGCCGAGAGCGATTGTATTGTTCTCTTTAATCATATCGGTAACATCGTATGTATCAACCTGAAGGCGGTGTCTGTATGAAGTCCAGCCGGGTGCGAGAATAAAATCGCCCACCCTTTCGCCGTTGATTCTTGCAAGATAAACACCGAGTGCGGTAACCTCAAAACTTGCCGAAACAAGCTCTTTTTTTACTTTGAATGATTTTGTAAAAACTATTTCACGGTCAGGTGAAATCTTTGAACTTTTTATCCACTGTGCATTGAGAATATTTTTCATAATCTGCCTCCTTGAGGATATATTGATTTCATTTTATACTACCGCCAAATAAAAATCAACAATAAAAATTTATATTTATCATCTTGAATGATATTGTAATTACTGATAAAATAAGGATATCAACATATAAGGATGATTTTATGAAAAAAATTATATGCCTTCTGCTCGTTGCCGCAATGATTTTTTCGTTTGCAGCCTGTGCGGGCAACAGTAACCCCTCAGACCATACGGAATCAACAACCGTGCTTCCGCCCGAAATTGAAACAACCGTTCATTCAAAAGAATTCAAAGATTCAAGCGGTAAAGTTGTTGTTAAAGTCAGCGTTGAATTGCCGCAGATTACCGAGTTTGCCGATGAAAAAGTAAAAGACTACATCAACGGCAAAGCGATGGATATTTTTAACGACGCCTGCGATTTTGCAAACAGAAACATCGAAAACGCAAGCAACTTTATGAAATCGGCAAAAAGCGACAAACCCTGGTCAAAAAAAATCACTATGGAATCAACTCTCATCAGCGACAGATACGCCTGCTTCCTTGTGTATGATTCTCTTTCATACTATGACTCCGAGGTTGAACCCGGAGTAAGCACGATTTGTTTTGATGTAAGAACAGGTGCCGAATGTAAGCTTGCGGATTTTTCAACCTATACCGATGACCCGATGCTCGGCTTTGAGGCTTTTCTTCACGATGTTATGGTTCCCGTTCTGCCCGAAAGATTCCCGAACCCCTCATTCCTGAACGAAGAAGTTTATTCAAGAATCGGCGAATTTATGACAGAAGATCATTTTTATTTAACAGATGACGGACTCGGCTTTTATTTTGACAAAAAAGACGTTCACGATTATCTTGACGGAATATTCAAAATCAGATTCACCTGGAACGATCTTGCGGCATTCTATGAAATGCCTGAATTACAATAAAATACAAAAAACAAAAACTCCCCTGTTCAAACGAACAAGGGAGTTCTTATTTTAATAAACTATCTTTTCAAGACTTATACAAGCTCGATGATGCACATCTCAGCTGCGTCGCCTCTACGGGGACCGGTCTTGATGATGCGGCAGTAACCGCCGTTTACTTCCTTATATTTGGGGGCAATCTCATCAAAGAGCTTCTTAGCTACGTCTTCTTTTGTAACGTAAGCAAGAACCTTGCGCTTTGAGTGGAGAGAGTCGTCCTTAGCAATGGTGATCATTTTTTCAGCCATTGCACGAACTTCCTGAGCCCTTGTAACGGTGGTCTCTATTCTGCCGTTTTCCAAAAGATAGGTAACAAGGCCTCTGAGCATCGACTTGCGATGGTCACTGGTACGGCCGAGCTTTCTGGTACCGGGCATAAGTTCACACTCCTTTAGTCCTCATCCCTACGAAGGTCAAAGCCAAGTGAATTGAGCTTTGCAACAACCTCATCAAGGGATTTTCTGCCGAGGTTACGAACTTTCATCATGTCTTCCTCGGTTCTGTTAGTCAAATCTTCAACCGTATTAATCTGAGCTCTCTTCAAGCAGTTAAACGAACGCACAGAGAGGTCAAGTTCCTCAATGGTCATCTCCAGCACTTTTTCTTTGCCGTTGTCGCTCTTAACAACCATAACCTCTGTATCGAATGCCTCACCTGAAAGGTCACCGAAGAGGTTGAGATGCTCGTTGAGGATCTTGGCGCCGAGAGAAACGGCCTCCATAGCGTTAATGGTTCCGTTTGTCCATACCTCGAGAGTCAGTTTATCATAGTCAGTAATCTGACCTACACGGGTATTTTC
>JAXJVE010000013.1:0-7356 GCA_036308705.1 Acutalibacteraceae bacterium | reverse complement strand
GTGGGGAAACCGCCGCCGCCTCTGCCGCGGAGACCTGAATCCTTAACTACCTGAACAACTTCTTCAGGAGTCATTTCTGTAAGAACCTTACCGAGTGCTGCGTAACCGTCCATTGCGATGTATTCGTCAATGTTTTCGGGATCGATAAGACCGCAGTTACGAAGAGCAACTCTCTTCTGTGTCTTATAGAAGTTTGTGTCGTTAAGTGAAATAGTTTTGCCTGCTTCTTCGATAACGCTTTCGTCAGCATCCTTGTAAACAAGTCTGTCAACAAGACGGCCTTTGAGAAGATGCTCGCTAACGATTTCTGCAACATCACCTTCCTGAACACGGCTGTAGAATGTGCCTTCAGGGTAAATGATAACAACAGGGCCGAGAGCACAAAGACCGAAGCAGCCTGTCTGAACAACTTTTACTTCCTCAGCGAGACCGTTCTTTTCGATTTCGCTTTCGAAAGTTGAAATAAGTACCTTACTGCCCGATGAAGTACAGCCGGTACCGCCGCAAATCAATACATGGGAACGAATCATATCTTTTTAACCTCCATTATGAGATAGCGTTGCTGATTGTGTATTCCTGAATTACCTTGCCGCCCTTAAGGTGCTTTTCGATAACTTCAGCTGCCTTTTCGGGTGTCATCTTGATATAAGTAACCTTTTCTTTGTCTGCCTCGAAGATTTCAACAACGGGCTCGTACTGACAAACGCCTATGCAGCCTGTCTGAGAAACGGTAACCTTATCTGCAAGTCCTGCGTTGCTTACGCCTTCAACGAATGCGTTGAGAACGGGTCTTGCTCCTGCTGCGATACCGCAGGTTGCCATGCCGACAACTACTCTGATTTCGCCGCTGCCTTCACGAAGAATAACCTTATCCTTCATCTTATCTCTGATTGCAGCAAGCTCAGCCAATGATTTCATAACATCTATCCTCTCTTTAAATATTAAACATAATTATTATATGGATTCGTAGCCCTCTCTGAGGTAGCCTTCTATCCATTTTATAACCTCGTAATTATCAAGCGGAACATCGCCTAAAATTTCTTTCAGCTCTTTTGTGTCAAGTTCAACGCTTCCGCCTTCAAGAATGTGTTCAAATCTCCATTCTCTTTCGGGCGACCCCTGAATAAGGGTTGTTATTGTTGACACAACATCACCGAGCGGTGTGAAATCAAGGTGATTTTTATAAAACTCCGCCGTAACCGTTGTTCCGTGAATTTCGGGATTATCCTTTTCGCTCACGGACTCTATCGTTATTCCGCCACCCGTCTGCTCAGCAGCAAGCTTCAGCAGAGGCACACCGAGGCCGACCTTACGGGTTGTTCTCGTTGTGTAAAACGGATTCATAACGTTTTTTACCGTATCTTCACTCATTCCGCAGCCGTCATCCTTAATTATAAGGATAAGCTTATCGGCTGTTTCATCGAGCTTTATCAGAATATTCTCCGCACCCGCCTTGACGGAATTCATTGCGATATCAAGAATATTCAGCGATAACTCTTTCATAAAATTTCAGCCTTTCAATGTTTCAAAAAGCTTTTTGCGGATATTTTCGGGAGTTTCATCCTCAACATCAAGCTCAAAACAGTTGAGCCTTCCGCTGATATCCCAGAGATAATGTGCGTCCGACGAAACAACGTGGGGCTTCTCCGAAACTATCGGAAAACGTTCTGTATAAGAAGCAATCTTATCGCTGTCGTGAAACTCGGCACACGAAAAATACGGCATCTCGGGGAAAATACCGAGGGTTGCGACTATTCCGTTTGCCTCCCTGTCGATATGAGCAGGGTAACAAATTCCGCCAAAAGCCTCAACCATAGCGGGTGCTTCATCAACGGTTATCGTTGTTGCGTTTGAAAGCAGATAATCGTCAACGCCGATTACTTCGTCGTTTTCATCCATTATCATCTGCTGACCGAAAATATCAACTCTGTTTTTGAACGGTATTCTGCGTGTATTCACTTCTTCGCTGAATTTCAGAGCATCTGAAAGCTCTTCAAAAAGGCAGACAAGATGAATATCTTCCGCAGTGGTAAGCTCCATACCCGCAACAGGTACAATTCCGTTTGCCTGAGCCGTTTTGAAAAAGGCGGGGCAGTTAAGACAGGAATTGTGGTCTGTAAGTGCCATAATATCAAGCTTTGCAACAACGCCCATACCCGCAATGTTATTCGGGGTCATATCGTCGTCGCCGCAAGGCGAAAGGCAGGAATGAATATGGAGGTCATAGTAATACTTTTTCATATCAAAGCCTTGTGCCGAGTGCCATAGCCGTTTCATAGGCGGGCATTGCGGCTGTGAGAATGTTCACACCCTTTGCATTTGCGGTTTCAATAACCGATGCATCAAGCGAAACGCCCTCGGCAAGAATTACGCAGGCGGTATCGGCAAGTGAAGCAACGGCAACGATGTTGATGTTGGACATAATTGTTATCCACGCATCGTCCGCCTTCGCTCTGCCCATTACCCAGCTGAGAAGGTCGCCGATATAAACGCCTTTGATTTCACGCTCACCGTCAGGCATCGCTACAACGCCGAAGCCCTCAAGGAGTGAAAGTTCACTGACTGTCAACCGTCTCACCTCCGTCATAATTCTCTATGTATTTTTTGATAAGCTCTTTGTAAGCAATTATACACTCGTTTCTGTCCGCATTGCCCATAACAATATCTTCGGCAAATGCTCTGCAATTCGGTGCACCGCACGAGCCGCAGTCAATTCCGGGCAGCTCTTTGCGAAGAGCCTGAATTTGCGACATAAGACGCATTGACTCGCCCAGATTATCGCTCAGCCTGTTGAGAGGCTTATAGCTTGGAATATCACTGATGAAGCTTTCCTTGGGAATATACTCTTCATCCGATACCGTGTTGAGAGCAATAGGCATATAACGTCTGAGTGTATGGAGTCTGTTTTTTGCGATATACGGATTTTCAATGGTAAGCACTCCGCCTACGCAGCCGCTCGGGCAAGCGTTGAGCTCAACAAAATCAATCGGCGGTATGTTACCGTCTTCAATCTGGTCGAGCACGGAGATAACATTGTTTATTCCGTCTGCCGCAAGAATTTTATCGTTGAGAAGTGCCGACCCTTCACCGCCGCAGATAGCCCAGCTTACGCCGATTCTGCCTGCCTGTGAAGAAACATCGCACACCTTTTCGCGATTCATAACATTTATGAGCTTAAGATAAATCTCGCTCATTGAAACTACAAGGTCAACCTCACTTTTGTAGCTTCCGAAACCGTTCCTCGCATAGCTCATTTTTGCGGGGCAGGGAGAAATGAAACAGGTGCAGATATCTTCCCTTTTAAGTTCGGGATGATTCTTAAGAGCTTCTTCCTTTGCCATCGCCGCTGCAACTTCCATAGGGGGAAGAAGCGGGAGCAGATTATCTTTGAGAAACGGAAATCTCAGCACAATAAGTCTTGCCACAACGGGGCACGCCGTACTTATAACGGGCTTTTTGATACCTTCGGTCTGAAGATAGAGCCTTGTATAAGCCGAAACAAGCTCCGCCGCTTTTGAAACTTCAAACACATCGTCAAAGCCGATATCGAGAAGCCCCTGAAGCACATAACCCGCGTTATCCAGATTATCAAACTGAGCAAGCAATGCCGGTGCGGGCAAAGCAATTTTGTACTTGTAGCCGTTTATTTCGTCAAAAGAATTGCATATACTCTTTTTGGCGTTGTTGGGACAGTTTCGTATACACTCTCCGCAGTCGATACAACGTTCGGAATCAATTGCCGCACAGCCGTTGCGTATTCTGATTGCCTCGGTAGGGCAATGCTTCATGCAGGTTGTACATCCCGTACACTTGCTTGCATCGAGTGACACCGAATGGATATATGTATTCATATCAAATACATCTCCTAATCAAAGTTAATTAAAAATTAACCTTCATTGTGATGGTAGTACCTTCACCTACAACCGAATCTATATGCATATAGTCGGTGTATCTTTTCATATTGGGCAGACCCATACCGGCACCGAAACCGAGCGAACGTACGTTATCGGGAGCTGTTGAAAAGCCCTCCTGCATAGCCTGTTCGATATTGGCGATACCCGGCCCTGAGTCCTTAAGAATAATTTCAACACTTTCGTCGCTGACAACAACATCCGCAACGCCGCCGCTTGCATGAATGACCATATTTATTTCGCCTTCATACATAGCAATTGAAACTCTGCGGATTGTTTCGGGGTCTATGCCAAGCTCTCTCAGATTCTTTTTGACCTGAACGGAAGCCTGACCCGCCGAAGTGAAATTTTCACCGTCAACTTCAAAGTGGAAAACCAAGGGTTCAGCCATTTAATTCACCATTTCCTCTGAGTCCGTTTGAATAAAGAATTCCGCAAGCCTCGTACATACGCTTGGGAGTTGTAAGAACAACCATTCCGCTCTCCTGTGCGAGTTCAAGCATATCGGGTGACGGTTTTTTTGAACGGACAAACACAATGCAGTGCATATCCATCATCTCTGCGGTGCGTATAACCTGTGCATTGACAAGACCTGTCATCAGCACAGCCTGATCTTTGACATAAGCGAGCACATCGCTCATCATATCACTGCCGCAAGCGGAGTGAATTTCTTTGTCAAGACTTTCGCCGCCGCATAAAACCTCGGCACCGAGCAATTCTTTGATAGTGTTGATTGTCATACCCAAATTCCTCATTTCCGCTTAAATGCAGAATCAGTTTTTATACTTAGCGATAATATCGGGGATTTCGTCAGCAGTTACTCTGCCGTAAACGTCATCGTTGATTGTGAAAACGGGAGCAAGACCGCAAGCACCGATGCAACGGCAAGCTTCAATCGAGAAGTTGAGGTCCTCAGTGCATTCGCCGGGAGCAACACCGAGTACTTCGCAGATTTTGTCGAGAATTTCCTGTGAGCCCTTAACATAGCAAGCTGTGCCGAGGCAAACAGAGATGTTGTACTTACCCTTGGGAGTAAGTGAGAAAAGAGCATAGAAACTTGCTACGCCGTAAACTTTCTGAAGGGGAACACCCATACCGTCTGCAATCATCTTCTGAACTTCGATGGGCAGATAACCGTAGATGTTCTGTGCCTCCTGCATAACATGCATAAGCATGCTCTTGTCACCGGTACACTCAGCAATAATTGCTTTAAGCTGAGCCTCCTGCTCGGGAGTGCCGGTAAAGGGTAAGTTGCTGATCTTCTTTACCACTGAGCCATTCCTCCTGAATGAAAATTTATCTGTTTAATAAAACATACAGAAATTATTTTGTAAAATCCGAACAATAATGCCCGCAATCCTACATTCTAAAGTATTATATCATATAAATATAGAAAAAGCTACTTTTTTGTCAATATTTTTTGCACGATTATACCGAATTTTTTTAGTGTTTTTTGTATAAATATTCCTTTTTGCAAGTTAGTTGCATATAACTTGCAAAAATCCGACACATTGACAACACCTGTGATAAATGTTATTATTTTAAAAAAATAATCAGAAGTGGTAGAATATATGAAAAATAAACGTAATTTTCCGATTGCAACGGTTACCAAAAAAGCCGAGGCATCAATAAAAAAGGGTCACCCCTGGGTATACGATGCCGAGATAACACAGACTTTCGGCGAGTTTGAAAACGGCTGCCTTGTTGATGTACTTTCACAAAAAGGCTCATATCTCGGAACAGGTTTCCTGAGTGAAAAAAGCAAAATCAGAGTCAGAATTCTCTCTTCAAACGCAAACGAAGCCTTCTCCCCCGCATTCTGGGAAAGAAGGCTGAAATATGCCGTTGATTACAGAAAAACCGTTATGGGCGATGACTTCTCCTGTTGCCGCCTCATTTTCGGCGAAGCCGACGGTTTGCCCGGTTTGACCGTTGACCGTTTTTCGGATATCCTCGTCGCTCAGGTTTTATCCTACGGTATGGATAAAATCAAGGATATGATTTACACAACTCTTGTGAAAATTCTTCGTGAAAGCGGCGAAGAAATAAGCGGACTTTATGAACGCAACGATGTTGCTATCCGTGAACTTGAAGGACTTGAGCAATATAAGGGTTGGTATGAAGCAATACCCCACCCCGACTCGTCCGTTACCGAAATATGCGAAAACGGAATAAAATATCTTGTTGATGTTGAAAATGGTCAGAAAACAGGATTTTTCCTTGACCAGAAATATAACCGCCTTGCCGTTTCAAAAATAGCAAAGGGCAAAAAAGTGCTCGACTGTTTCACTCACACAGGCTCGTTTGCACTCAACGCCGCAATGGGCGGTGCAGAAAAAGTAACCGCCGTTGATATTTCGGAAACAGCGGTTGAAATGGCAAGAGCAAACGCTCAGAGAAACGGTCTTGACGGCAAAATGGAATTCCTTGCCGCCGATGTTTTTGACCTTCTTCCCGAACTTGAAGCCAAAGGCGGAAAGCCTTATGATTTCATCATCCTTGACCCTCCCGCATTCACAAAAAGCCGCAAAACGGTAAAAAACGCAGAGCGCGGATACAAAGAAATCAACTACCGTGCAATGAAGCTTCTGCCCAGGGGCGGATACTTTGCAACCTGTTCCTGCTCACACTTTATGAAAAACGATTTATTCATAAAAATGCTCCACGATGCAGCCGCAGATGCGGGCGTACAGCTCAAGCAGATTGAAGCCCGTCAGCAAGCGTGCGACCATCCCGTTTTATGGAATGTACCCGAAACGGATTACCTTAAATTCTATATTTTTCAGGTGGTGTAAATTATGTTTTACAGTAATTGGATGTCATATATCAAAGATGATGCAAAAATCACAAAAATCGCTATGCCCGGTTCTCACAATTCCGCAACAATGGGCATGAATAAACTCGGCAGATGCCAGTGCGGTTCACTTTATGAACAGTATCTCTGCGGTGTGAGATATTTTGACATCAGAATAAAAGCGAAAAGAAACGGCGATCTCATTATCGCACACGGCATTATGAACGGTATGCCTGTGAGAGAAGCTTTTGAGAGCCTTCGCAAGATTTTTGATGAGTCTGATGAATTCTTTGTTATAAGCATACAAACTTATATGAATCAGGGTTTCGGGCCCATAAAACTCAGTTATAACAGTAATACACCCGAGGCAAACCGCCTTATAAGGGAATATCTCAGCCCCGAAAAATATGCTCTCACCGAATGTGAAAACATCGGCAATATGACCATGAGCGATATCCGTAAATCGGGCAAAAAATACATAATCATCAACGCAAATCAGGAGTATGATTACAGCTGCAACTGTCCGTTCATCGGCCCCTGGGATCCCGTTGTTTACGGCTACAAGCCCGAAATATTCATAAAAGAAATCCAGAAATATCTTGTTGACCTCGAAACCGAAGGCTTCTTCTGGTTTCAGACCCAGCTGACACC
>JAXJVE010000012.1:0-2055 GCA_036308705.1 Acutalibacteraceae bacterium | reverse complement strand
TTGATATCGTGCGAAACGTTGGTTATAAGTTCGTTACGCAGTCTTTCGCTTTTAAGCTCCTGCTCAACGGCTTTGTTGATTTCTTTTTTGATAAGGTCAAGGTTTCTGCCGTGTGCCCTGATACTTGCAACGGTAAGTTTTGATGCAATTTCATCGCCGAGCACACCTTCGGCAAGCTTCTGACCCTCTTCTTTAACATAATAAAGGTTAATTGCAATCATCGCAAAAATCGGAATGATGATAAGCCTTGTGATACCCCATATCGTGATGAAAACAAGTATAACCGAATCGGGGTCTGTTGTTTTGTTAAGAATTCCGAAATATGCAAGGCTGATAAGTATTGCCGCCTCGGCAAGAAAGAAAATCACAATGCCCGCAATAAGTTTTTTGAAGGGCGATTTTTCGTGAATCTTTCGCCTTACATCTCTTGCGGTTTTTCTTTTGAACATACGGTAAACTTTATATATTATCGTATTTCTCAGAATCTTACCCATTTTAACTCTTACCGCAAGGGTTGAGAGATATGTCATAAGAACAAGCACTGCCGCAACGCAGGTAAACATAACAACAACGTTGTTGAGAACCATTTCAACGTCTGCCGCAGAGGTCAGACCGACTATTATCCAAGCAACCGCAAACATAGCGGCAAGCACGAGTGTACAAACATCAAGCGGAATTCTGTCAATGAATCCGGGCACGATTTCGCCGTTTTTATCATCCTGCAAGCCTGCATTTACCGTCAGCAGAGTCAGGATTATTATGATAATCAGAACGGTGATGAACAGAGCGATGAACATAAAATTCTTCAGAGTGTTTGCAACGTTGATCCAGCGGAAAGCACTCGTGTATTTATCGTTCACACTGCTGAATTTATCAGAAACAACCGCATACGAGATATGCAGGGTTTTCAGCTTGCCGTCTTTATCCGTTATGTGTATTGAACGGTTGCCCGAATAATCGGAATTTTTTTGTATTTCTTCAAATGAATCCGTGTTGCTCAGAAGAATTTTTTTGCTTGAGGGGTCAACAATAGTGAATGCGAAATTAGAATTATCGAGCGAAAACTTTTCTTCATAATAGAGAAGCATTTTTTCGTCGTTATTGTTGATAACGCAGTTATAATAATCCTCAACAAGGTTTATATCCGTGTTTGAGTTGATTTGAACAGCAACGCTTTTGGCGGTATCGCCGTTATCATCTTTTTCATAAAAATTATACTCGAAAAGATAGGTGATACCAAGAATACATCCGATAGCAACAACAGTAAGCACTATCAGGATTATCGTTGCGGCGGTACGGTCACTTTCAGACCGCAGTTTGCCGAATTTCATCAGCTGTCACTCCTTGATATTTTTTCGGGAACTTTTTTGCTCACCATTTTGTAGCCGTGACCCCAGGATACTTTAAGATAATCGGGGTTTGCGGGGTCAATTTCAATTTTTTCACGAAGATGGCGGATATGAACGGTAACCGTGTTCTCTGCACCGAGAGGATCATCGCCCCAGACATTTTTGTATATTTCTTTGGGAGAAAATACCTTTTCGGGGTTTTCCATAAAAAATTTAAGAAGCATAAGTTCTGTCGGGGTAAGGCTTACGGGCTCGCCGTCACGGGTAACGGTTTTTGCCGCAACATCAAGTTCGATGCCGCCGTTTCTGAGAATATTTGATTTTGCAACCGCATCACTTGAACCGCCGAAACGGATGTATCGGCGAATCTGCGATCTGACCCTTGCAATAACTTCAACGGGGTTGAAGGGTTTTGTGATATAGTCGTCAGCTCCCACATTAAGACCGAGAATCTTATCTGTATCCTGGCTTTTTGCCGTGAGCAGAATAACGGGGATATTGTTGCCGTTTTCACGAAGCATGGTGAGTGCACGTATGCCGTCAAGCACAGGCATCATAATATCCATAAGAAGAAGGTGGATATCTTCTTTTTCAACCATCTCGAGAGCCTGCTTGCCGTTTTCGGCTTCAAGAATATTATATTCGTCATTTGAAAGATAAATTTTAAGTGCCGAACGGATATTGGTATCGTCATCACAAATAAGAA
>JAXJVE010000011.1:0-3214 GCA_036308705.1 Acutalibacteraceae bacterium | reverse complement strand
GTCAAAAAAAGAAATTTCAGTTCAAAGAAGTACTTATTGGCGGTGCTTGTTGCGGTTTTGTGCTTTTTGCAGGCAGCAACCTTCAGCAGCACGCATTCTTCCTTGATCTCGGACCGGGTAAAGTTGGTTTTATAACCGCTCTTTATATGGTTCTTGTTCCTATTGCAGGTATTTTTATGAAACGTAAACTTCGTTTCAATATATGGCTTGGCGTTGCTCTCGGTGTTATCGGTCTTTATCTTCTCAGTGTGCCCTCGGGTGCATTTACAATAGGTAAGGGTGAAATTATCGCAATCGGCGGTGCGTTTGCTTTTGCAGGACATATTCTTGTTATTGATTATTTCTGCACCAAAGTTGATAACATAGCTCTTTCGTGTGCACAGTTTTTTGTTGCAGGTATTCTTTCAATGATATGTATGTTTATTTTTGAAGATCCTAATTTTGAAGCAATAAAAGGTGCAGGTGTTGAAATCGCTTATGCAGGTATTATGAGCTGCGGTGTTGCATTTACTGCTCAGATATTCGGTCAGAAGTATTCAAATCCGACCGTTGCATCTGTCCTTCTTTGCCTTGAATCTGTTTTTGCAGTTTTATTCGGCTGGCTTCTTCTTAACGATAAGCTTGGCAGCAGAGAGGCAATCGGCTGCGTAATTATGTTTACGGCAATTATGCTTACTCAGATTCCTACAGAAGTGTTTCTTAAACCGTTTAAAAGAAAATCCTGATAATAAACAGGGGAGATGATAACAGTGTTATCTAAATTCTTATCGTTTCTTTTATCATTTGTAATGTCAGTTACAGGTTTTTTAACATCAACATTCAGTAATATCGTTGATACTATGACTGAAATGTTCTTTGGTATTCCGTATACTTCAGAAGCGATTAACTCTGATTTTTTCAATGAATTGAGTGACACCGATGTTGTTGCATTAAACGGCGACAGGGGTTACATAAAAAATAAGATTGCTGTTTTTGTTGATGATGAACTGAGTTTTTCAAAAAAAGTTGATTTGTTTGCAAATTGCGGTGGTATACTTGTCGGATGGTGTGCACCGTCTGATTTGTATGTTATAAGTTATCCTTCAATGACTTATGAACAAATCATATCAAAATGCGAAATGCTCGATAAAAAAGAAGGTGTTGAGCTTTCTGTTCCTGTTCTTGCATATAAAACAGAACTGAACTATAACCCTGAAGATGATTTCGGTTCAAACAGCGAATTTCCTGTTGTGTGGGATGAGGTTGCTCCAAACGGGAACAACTGGTGGCTTGAAGCAATTGATGCCAGACAAGCCTGGGATTATTCCGATTATTTTACAAAAGCAAACATCGGCGTTCTTGATTCCGGTTATGAAACTGAGCATCCTGACCTTCGGGGTAAAATCTCATTTCCCGATGACAGACAGGCAAGGCGAAATATTCCTGATTTGCACGGTTCTCATATTGCGGGAATAATCTCCGCAAATCATAACGGTGAGGGCATAACAGGTGTTTGTGATAACGCAAATCTTATATGTATTGACTGGACTCCTGACGGATTTCAGTTCTGGAGTACAGACCTTGCGATTTTCTTCGGCTTTTCAACACTTGTAAAATCAGGTGCAAAAGTTATCAATCTGTCGCTTGGCACTTCAGGTTCTAAAGCAAGTAACAGCAGCGGATTCTTTGAACGTGTGTTTGAAACAGCAGCTACATCATATATGATGGCTTCTCTTCTTTCAAAGGGATATGATTTTGTTGTTGTTCAGTCGGCGGGCAACGGAGATATGTTCGGAGATCCCGTTAATGCGGTAAATAACGGTCATTTTTCGGCTCTGACCGAAAACAACATTTTTGTCGGTTCAAAAAATGTTTCAAAAAATGATATTCTTGACCGTATTATTATTGTTGCAAGCGTATCAAATAACCGTGACGGAACTTATACTCAGTCATATTTTTCAAATGTAGGCAAAAACGTATCAATAGCAGCTCCCGGTGAGGATATATACAGTTGTTCGTTAGACGGTACATACGAAAATCTCTCGGGTACTTCAATGTCTGCACCGATAGTTACGGGTGTTGTTTCGCTTGTCTGGTCAGTTAATCCGTTGTTTACAGGCGATCAGGTAAAGGATATTGTTTGTTCATCGTATGATTCCGTTGCAAAGATATATACTGAAGAAGAATATTTTTATGATGATCTTGAACTTGTTGAGTATCCTGTTATAAACGCAAAACTCGCTGTTGAAGAAGCGATTAGAAGAACAGATTCTTCAGTAGGTACAGTATCAGGAAAAATAATCGGTAATGCAGACTCAGTTGTTTATAACGGTGTTTCTCATACTGTTTTTTCTGACGGTACATATTCATTTGTAGCATCAGAAGGAGTTTCAACTGCAGAGGTTTTTGATAAATACGGAAATTCAATCGGAACTTTTGATATTACCGTTGAAGCCCGTAAGACAATTACTGTTGAAGATTATAATGTTGAAAGTTATTAAAGGAGAATTGATATGGCAGAGATAAAAAAACATTGGTATAAAGAAATGTCTGTTTATCAGATTTGGCCCCAAAGCTTTAAAGACGGCAACGGCGACGGTATAGGCGATATAAAAGGCGTTATGGAAAAGCTTGATTATATCAAAAGTATCGGCGTTGACGCAATATGGTTTTCTCCGCTTTATAAATCACCTCAGCACGATTACGGTTATGATATTGCCGATTATAAGTCAATAGCACCCGAATACGGTACACTTGAAGAGTTTAAAGAACTTCTTCAGGCTGCTCACGAAAAGGGTCTTAAAGTTATTATGGACCTTGTTATAAATCATACCTCAAATGAACATGAATGGTTCAAAGAGAGTATGAAAGGCAGAGATAACCCGTATCACGATTATTATTTCTGGCGTGAGGGAAAGAAGCCTAACGGAAAAAAACCTCCCAATAACTGGCTTTCAACTTTTGCAGGCCCTGGTTGGCATTATGACGAGCATCTTGATGAGTGGTATCTCACTCTTTTTGCAAAAGAACAGCCCGACCTTAATATGGATAATCCTAAAGTCCGCGAAGAAATAAAGGATATTATACGCTTCTGGCTTGATATGGGTGTTGACGGATTCCGTGAAGACGTTATTACTTTTATCTCAAAAAAAGAAGGTCTTCCGAACGGTTTCCCCATTCCTGTTGCTTGCGGTATGGAGCATTATAAATGCGGTCCTCATCTTGATGAGTACCT
>JAXJVE010000010.1:0-3424 GCA_036308705.1 Acutalibacteraceae bacterium | reverse complement strand
TACTCAGTATTCATTGACGATGAAGAAGTACTTTCACAGGAAAAGGCTAAGGAAGGCGAATCCTCAACTCCCGCTATCAAGACAGAAGAAGAATGCGGTTGCTCATGTCACCGTCAGAACTTCTGGGGCATCATCTTCAGACTTCTTCATAAGTTTATCAAGCTCTTCACAGGCAAGATCAGCTGCTGTTCATGTCCTGACCCCGCTTACGGATAAGCACAAAAGACAAATCTTTTATATCGGATGTCCGAAAGGGCATCCGATTTTTTATGCTTTAAAAACTGCATAGACTTCTTCAGATATGTTTCGCAACCTATGTTTCACCCGGGTGCTCCAGATTTGCCCGGGTAAATTATATTTCATAGAGAAGTTTCAATATTTTGTATGTTTCATAACACTATACACTACATACAGTTTTTTGTTTGTTATTAGCAAAAATAGGAATATAATTTTGTGTAATATGTTTAAAGTAAATTTAAACAAATAAAAATATTAACTTATATGCAAAATGTAGAAATAAAAATTTTTTAAAAAATATATTGAAAATCTTTTCTTCAGATGGTATACTACCTATAGTTATAGGTGTCTCTATGGGCATTTTGCACCCTTTTTTGGGTTCAATTTGGTTTTATTATAGGGAATCCTATTGATAATATACACATTCTTTCATATTAAGGAGGAAGATTTTATGAAAGTTGGAAAAAAAGTACTAAGTTGCGTACTCGCTATCATGATGATAGTATCCAGCGTGTCGATCTGCTTCAGCACTCTTGCGGCTGACAACTCGATTGCAAACTTAATGACTCGTATCGAGGTTAACTATGCAACGCTGGCTGACTACATCCTTGCTGCCAAAGCAGAAGGTGCTACGGCGGATGATAAGAAGAAAGTACCGGCGTCCAAGACGGCAGGTGCCTGGGAGGTTGAGCTTGACTCATCCACATCCTCATGGCACTGGGTTACTGCTGCTTATTCAGAAGCTGCAAAAACCTATGCTAACAACACAAAAACTATAAAGGAGATTAACGATGCCATTAAGCTCGATGTAAAGAACAGCGGCAAGATGGTACTCACCGAAGCACAGTACAACGAAGTACTCGACTTCTTCGCATTCGGTGGTGCTGCTTTTACTACAACTCTTAACATCGGTGCAGGTTTTGACATTCTTCAGTGGGCTCCTGACTACACTCAGATTCCCGAGAATGCTGACGATCTTCAGCTTTACACTGCTGCAGCTACATTTACTGTAGATTCAGCTACTGGTAAAGTTAGCGAAGTTAAGTTTGAGAACGCTCAGCAGAACTCAGAGTCTCTTGCAGCTAACATGAAGATGGTTAAGGATGCTATCGTTGACTTTATCGGTAAAGCTGACACATGGTTCAACACTGATTATGCTTCACTTGACGTTGCAACTCTTAATGAAACAGTTAAGGGCATATCAGAAGATATCGTTACATACGAGCTCGCAGTTACTGTTGGTAACTATGAAGAAGTATGGGACGAATATGTTGCACCTAAAATTACAGGTAACAGAAAATGGGCAGAAGTAAAGCAGTGGTACAAGACCAACATCGTTGGCTATGTAGCATCAGCTTATGCTGCTCAGTATCAGTCTGCTATCGAAGCTCTCTTCACTACAGCCGACACTCAGACTGCAGGCGCTGACCTTCTTGAAAGCTATAAGCTTATCGAGGCTCAGCTTGATGCTTTAAATAATCAGACTGCTTATAACGGTGACGAAACCGTTAATATTACAGATCTTATCATCAATGCATTCGCTGAAAACGGCGGTAATGCAGGTGTTAAGTATTATAACAAGGTTCTTGAGCGTAAGACAGACCTCGGCTACAAGCTTGCAGAAGCTTTTGCTAATGAACAGTTTGAATCATTCGTAGCTCAGTTCATGGCTATGGTTGACACAGCTACAACAAAACACACTTATGTAACATCAGCTGAAGCACAGGCTATGGGTCATAAGTGGGAAGAGTCATGTAACGGTAACTGTTCTGAAAAGTGCCCCGGAAGCGGCAAGGTAACTCAGGCAGCTGACGGCACAATTACAGGCTATAAATATAAAGTTACAGTTGAAGGTAACGAGGTTGAGTATACATGTACTCAGCTTGGTGAACACTGCGTTCATGACAACTACAACTATGCAGAAGATTTATACTTCGGCACAGATGATACTGCAGGTGTAGCTGACGTTGTAGCTATTTTCGAAGCAAACGTATTCCCCTACATCACAGACGCTGCAGGTACAGTTCAGTGGGGTTATCTTGTTAACGTTGGTAAGAACAGCTCACTTGCCGGCACAACAAACTTCGTAACACTCAACGAAGACAACTGGAATAAATATTACAATGCAGCAGGTGTAGTTAACCTTGACGTTAACGGTGCTACATATAAGGAATACAAGGCACAGATGGATGCCTATATCGATGCTGCAATTCTTACCGGTAGTATGACATACTCACAGATTACCGGTATGGTTAACGATATGCTCGGCATGGGTTATAAGTCATGTAAAGAGCTTTCAACAAACGTAGGTACAAAGGCTCTCTTCGAAAAGATCTTCGGTAAGGCTGAAGACGGCGAAGGTATGGTACCTTACGACAACTTCATCAACGACCTTAAGCGTCGTGCTGTTAACCGTATCTATGACCTCGTAGACCAGGTTAACTACTATTACGACGAAGGTGACGGTAAGATCGACGGCAAGGGTGTTGTTGCTTACCACAACTTCGAAGCTATTCTCGGTGCTTACTCCGCTGTTTCAGGCGAAGCTGTTCCCGGTGTGCTTCTCAAGTTCATCAACTCTGCTCCTGTTTATAATCCCGATGCAGAGCAGTTCGCTGAAAAGAAAGCAGAAGATCCTAACTATGTAAGAAAATTTGACGACGTTTCAGCATATTACGACAGCGTTACTACTGACGTTAACGGTCAGGTTTCAGTTGTTGCACAGGCTGAGACATACCGCGATATGCTCAAGCAGCTTCGTGACAACGAAGGTGGCGGACTTGCAGATAACGTAATTCGTGACAAGCTCTTCGACCGTTGGAACAACGCAAACAACAATAATACTGCAGAAATGTATCAGTATATCTGGCAGTCAAAGATAGGTACTCTTGACTATGGCTTTGTTCAGGAGATTCTTGACGCTGTTGGTCTTGTTACAAACAGCAAGGCAAGAGAGCTCGTAGCAGGTGCGGTTGATGCTATTGACTCTATGATCGTATCAGAAGATATGGGTTCACTCCTTGGTTCTCTTCTTATGGGCGATTCTCATAAGACAAAGGTAAACAAGGATACAGGCATCACAAAGTACGGTTACGTTGGTTCATCAGGCAGCGGTCCCAAGAAGATTTTCTGGATCGATGACAAAACAAATTCCAACGCAGCAAACCTTGACGGTACTTCATATCAG
>JAXJVE010000009.1:0-3337 GCA_036308705.1 Acutalibacteraceae bacterium | reverse complement strand
GGATGAAGACGGTGAAGAAGTGACAGATGAAAACGGCGATACAGTAACGGAATATGTTACTGTTCAGCCTTCTGAAAGTGAGTCTTCAACAGACGAAAATTCAACAAACAATGAATCTCAGACAGATGAGAACGAGGAAGAATAAATGAATTCATTCGATAAACACGCAAAGTCCATAGAATTTGATAAGGTACTTGAACGGCTTGCGGATTTCACAAGCTGCGATGATGCACGCTATGATGCAACGCATCTCAGACCCGAAAGCAATCTTGACCTTGCAAGGGCTTTGCTCAACCAGACCGTTGATGCACATATGCTGCTCGCCCGTTTCGGCGGGCCGTCATTCGGCGGTTTAAAAAATGTAAACAATGCTCTCAGCAGAGCAAACGCAGGCAGTGTACTCAACACAAAAGAACTGCTTGATATAGGCGGCGTGCTCAGAGTAATCCGTACTCTTTCGCAGTGGAGAGCATCAAATGCGGGTGTACAAACGGTGCTTGACCCGATTTTCAATGCACTTGTTCCCAACAAATTCCTTGAAACCGCCATATTCAATGCGATTATTTCAGAGGAAGAAATATCGGATAATGCTTCCCCCACGCTCAAGGATATACGACGCAAAATCCGTATTCAGGAATCAAAGGTAAGAGAACAGCTCGAGAAATTTTCGCGTTCTCAGACTCATTCAAAATTCCTTCAGGAAAATATCATAACTCAGCGTAACGGCAGATATGTTGTGCCCGTCAAGAGCGAACACCGTAACGAAGTTGCGGGTCTTGTTCACGATACATCTTCAAGCGGTGCAACCGTATTTATTGAACCGATGGCGGTTGTTGAAGCAAACAACGAAATCCGTGTGCTTCAGACCAAAGAACGTGAAGAAATTGAGAGAATTCTCAGTGCACTTTCGGCGAGTGCGGGCGAATTTTCTCAGAGCATCAAAAACAGTTATGAATGTGCCGTTGAGCTTAATCTCATTTTTGCAAAGGCACAGTATGCTTATAAAATCAAAGCTGCTCCGCCGATTCTCAACAACAAAGGAATCATAAATCTTCGTGCCGCAAGGCATCCGCTCATAGACCCCAAAAAGGTTGTGCCCGTTGATATTATGCTCGGTGCAGATTTTGATACACTTGTTATAACAGGCCCGAATACGGGCGGTAAAACCGTTTCAATCAAAACACTTGGTCTGCTCTCGATGATGGCGATGTGCGGGCTTATGATACCCGCAGGCGACCGCAGTGAAATTTCCGTATTCGATAAAATTCTTTCGGATATCGGTGACGAGCAGTCGATCGAGCAATCTCTTTCAACCTTCTCGGCTCATATGACAACAATTATTGATATTTTCGAGGAAGCCGATGAAAGCAGTCTGATTCTTATTGATGAACTCGGTGCGGGTACAGACCCTGTTGAAGGTGCCGCACTTGCGATTTCAATTCTTGAAGCCCTTCATTTTAAAGGTGCAAAAATTGCCGCAACAACTCACTATGCCGAACTTAAGGCATATGCACTTGAAACTCCGAGAGTTGAAAACGGCTGTTGTGAGTTTGATGTTGCAACTCTCAGACCCACATACCGCTTGCTTATCGGTGTACCCGGCAAATCAAATGCACTTGCAATCAGCGAAAAACTCGGGCTTGATATATCGGTTATCGAAAGAGCAAAAGAGCTTGTATCAAGCGAAAACAAAGCATTTGAAAATGTTGTTGACAAGCTTGAAGATACCAGAAAACGTATGGAAGACGAGTATGACCGTGCAAAACAGCTCTCCGAAAAAGCAATAAAAGAAAAAGAAGAGGCTGAAAAAATCAAAGCCGAAACAGTAAAACTTCGCGAAAAAGAGATGGAAAACGCCAAATCTCAGGCACTTCGTGTTGTTGAACAGGCAAAACGTGAGGCTTATGCTCTTTTACAGGAACTTGACAAGCTCAAAAAAGAGCAGCAAAAAACCAAAGATGCCGCTGAACTTGCAAGGCGTGCAAAATCGCTTGTTAAAAAAGGTATTGAGTCAATTGATTCTGCCGCAGACCCGATTATCGGCATAGAAGATGATGACAAGGATTACGTGCTCCCCCGTGCACTTGTTACGGGCGATACTGTTATCATCCGTGATATCGGCAAAACCGCAAAAGTGCTTTCACCCGCCGATAAAAAAGGCAACGTTGAAGTTCAGGCGGGCTCAATAAAAACAAGAGTTAAACTTTCAAACCTTCGTCTTTGTGAAAATGCTCCCAAAAAGAAGGAAACAAAATCAACAGTAAGGCTTCAGGGCGAAAGCAGACTCAATATGGCGGCATCAACAAGGCTCGACCTGAGAGGTATGACCGTTGATGAATGCCTTATCGAGCTTGACCGTTTTATTGATCAGGGTCTTCGCACGGGTCTTAATGAATTTACGGTTGTTCACGGCAAAGGTACAGGTGCTCTCAGAACGGCGGTTACACGCTATCTCAAAGCTTCGCCTTATGTTAAAACAAGCCGCCTTGGTGTTTACGGTGAAGGTGAAGACGGCGTTACGATTGTCACTTTAAAATAATCCTGTAAAGTAAGTATACTTTACATTCACTGAACACCGACTGCGTGGTAAAAAGTTTTCCACAATGCAAAGGTGAAAAAGTGAATATATCTTGTGCTTCAGGCAAAAATTTTCCACTATTTATAGATTATTCCCCTCTTTTTTGGAAAATTCGTGAGAAAAAGGTGGAAAAGTGCTTTAAAAGTGGTAAAAATTGTGCTTGACATTGCATTATATTTTTAGTATAATATGCACCTGTAAAGTGTGATGACTTTACAGGTGCTTGTTTCTGAAAGTATATTCCACAGGCAAAATAATGAGAAAGGAGCGGTATAAGTGGCAAAGAATTATGAAATAGCAGTTCTTATTGATTTCTACGGTGAAATGCTCACTGCAAAGCAGCGTGATTTTTTGGAATATTATTATAACGATGACCTCTCCCTCTCCGAAATAGCTGAAAACGAGGGAATAACCCGCCAGGGTGTGCGTGATGCAATAAAGCGTGCAGAAACTCAGCTCCAGGAAATGGAAAGCAAGCTCGGAGTTGCAAGGCGTTTTGAAGATATGAAGCGAAGCCTTGATGAAATCATTGAGTGTTCAAACCAGATTTCAGAATACAACCTCCGCCACAGTCTTTCCAAAGAAATAAACGATTGCAGCGTGCGAATCAAAGCCGCCGCAATGACACTTCTCGAAAGCTGATAATACATACATTATTTATATAAGGGGTGAAACAATTGGCATTTGAAGGACTTTCAGACAGACTTGAATCTGCGTTTAAAAATCTGCGAAGCAAAGGCAGTCTTAATGAGTCAGACG
>JAXJVE010000008.1:0-2800 GCA_036308705.1 Acutalibacteraceae bacterium | reverse complement strand
CATACAACGCACCGACCTTGGTTTTTTTGAAGAAGCACAGGCTATTGAAAACCTGATTACGCATCACGGAATGACCCGTGACGAGGTATGCAAAAAGCTCGGCAAAGCACCGCCGACTATCTCAAATAAACTCCGACTTCTCCGTTTACCCGAGAATGTGCGGATTAAAATAGTTCAGGAAAACCTCAGCGAACGCCACGCAAGGGAACTTTTAAGGCTCACAACCCTCAATCAGGTTGAGCGTGCACTCTCGATTATAGCGGAGAAACGCCTCACCGTTGCCGAATCAGAAAAACTGATAACGCAAATTCTGAATAATGACTGCAAACGCAAGCAGCCAACGATGAAGTTATTCAAAGATGTGAGAATATTTGTAAACACTCTCAATCACGCAGTTGACACTATGAGGCGAGCGGGAATTGAAGCGGATTCAGCCAAAAGCGAAACCGATGAATATATTGAATATATTGTCCGTATTCCCAAAACAGGCAACTGCGTTATCAAAACGAGGAAATCTTCGGCTTAATTATAACAACTCCTAACTTACCATATCTTTCTCTTTCACACCCACATCCACAGCGGGAGGGACAGGCTTTCGAGCTTGTCCCTCTTGCTGTTTCACGTGAAACAATAAAAATTTATATTTTCCCTTTTATTTATCGTTTTTATATGTTATAATTTAAAAGATATCTGAAAATCAGTATTATATTAATTACATTATATATATTGGAGAGATTATTTTGGGCAAAACAATTGCTGTTGTTAATCAGAAGGGCGGCGTGGGTAAAACAACATCTGCCGTTAACCTCACTGCCGCACTCGGTCTTAAAGGATATAAAGTTCTCCTTGTTGATATCGACCCTCAGGGCAACTCAACAAGCGGCCTCGGTGTTAACAAAAGAGGTCTTGAAAAATCGTCATACAGCGTGCTCATCGGCGGCTGCCCCGCAGAGCAGGCAATAGTTGAAACTCCGTATCAGAATGTTTTCGTTATGCCGTCAAGTATGGATCTTGCGGGTGCGGAGCTTGAACTTGTTGAAGTTCAGAAAAGAGAATCAAGGCTCAAAAACTCGCTTGCAGCGGTAAAGGATAACTTTGATTTTATTTTTCTTGACTGTCCCCCGTCGCTCGGTCTTATCACCCTTAACGGACTTTGTGCCGCTGATACGCTGATTGTTCCCATTCAGTGCGAATTCTTTGCACTTGAAGGTCTTTCACAGCTTATCTCAACCGTAAGAACAGTCAAACGCCTTTATAATCCCTACATAGAAATCGAAGGCGTTCTTCTTACAATGTATAACGGTCAGCTTAACCTCACTCAGCAGGTTGTTGAAGAAGTTAAACGCTGCTTTCCCCAGAAGGTTTATGCAACATATATCCCGAGAAACGTTCGTCTTTCAGAAGCACCAAGCTACGGTCAGCCCGTAATGTATTATGATAAATCGTCCAAGGGTGCTCACGCATATAACGACCTTGCAGATGAATTTCTCAGACTCAACGGAAGGAGAATATAAATGGCACCTAAAAAAAGCGGACTCGGCAGAGGACTTGATTCTCTGCTTCTTGATAACTCACTTGAAGAAAGCGGCTCAGCTCAGAGCATAAAACTCAACCTTATGGATATTGAGCCGAATAAAGAACAGGCAAGAAAACAGTTTGATGATGAGGCACTCTCAGAGCTTGCGGATTCAATCGCACAGCACGGCGTACTTCAGCCCCTTCTTGTACGCCCGATGATTGGCGGCGGCTATCAGCTTGTTGCCGGTGAAAGACGCTGGAGAGCAAGCCGAATTGCGGGTCTTACTCAGGTACCCGTTGTTATAAAAGAGCTCAGCGATACTGATGCCGCTGTTATATCACTTATTGAAAATCTTCAGCGTGAGGACCTTAACCCCGTTGAAGAGGCATTCGGTTTTGCAAGCCTTATGAAGGATTTCAACCTCACTCAGGAAGAGGCTGCACAGAAGGTCGGCAAATCAAGACCCGCTGTTGCAAATGCACTCCGCCTTCTCAAGCTCCCCGAATCGGTGCTTGATATGGTGAGAGAAAACAAACTCTCCGCAGGCCACGCAAGAGCACTTGCATCTCTCAGCGATGAAAAGCTGATTATCTCAACCGCTGAATTTGTTATCGCAAAAGCCATTTCGGTAAGAGCAACCGAAAAGCTCGTCAAGTCACTTTCGGCTGAAAAGAAGGAAACAAAAAAAGCCCCCGCCCGCCATACTTTCTTTGACGAGGTAGAGCTTTCACTTAATAACAGCCTTGGCAGAAAGGCGAAGGTCATCACCAAAAACGGCAAGGAAAGCGGCACTCTTGAAATCGCTTTTTATGATAAAGACGACCTTGCAAGGATTGCTTCCATACTTTCTGCTCTGGAATAATAAAAAATAAATCCACCCGAAAATGGGTGGATTTTTCTTTTTAGGAACTAAAAATGTTGATAACTTGTTGGAAAAGTGGAAAAACTTCATTAAAAACGAATAGCCGCTTATAAAAAGCGGCTTTTGGAGCGGATGACGAGGCTCGAACTCGCTACCTCCACCTTGGCAAGGTGGCGCTCTACCAGATGAGCTACATCCGCAACTGCAAGAGAGATTAGAGCAGAGTGTTATCTAAATGTCAAGAGGATTTTTAAATTTTTTTATTTGCTTTTTTCGATTAAAAATTTAAATAACTATTTATTTGTTTTTCAATAAATGTTATAATAATATATATGCCTTGAAATGGAGGAAATCATTATGTATAACATTCTTATTTGTGATGACGATACCGATATCCGTTCGGCACTTAAAATTTATCT
>JAXJVE010000007.1:0-4662 GCA_036308705.1 Acutalibacteraceae bacterium | reverse complement strand
GAATATATCTGCTGTATTATAGAAAAAGCATCCGGGCGATTCAACGTAATTGTTTGAAATTTCAAAATATCCGCCGTCAGGCACTTCAAAGCTTATCTTGCTTTGTTGCGAGTGCATATTGTGTATGTAAGAAGCCCACTCCCAATCTGCAAACACATAGAAAACATCCTCGCCGGTATCCCAAATGCTTGTCGGCATACCATATTTATCTATTTTTTCAGCACCAATCCAATTGCCGTCGGCATTATAGATATCAACTGCGGCGTGATGATGCATCCCATTAAACGCATTGAATGAGATTTTATATTTATTTCCGCTCTTTGTGCATTGATAATTGTTTACATAAATACCATTCAAGTTATATATGTTTGTTTGAATGTTATTTTCAAACCTGTTGTTGGGATAAAACGAAGGAAGTGAATCTATTGCATATGAATAAGTTTTAACAAAAGAGTCAGCAACCGTTATGGTAAGAACTACGTTTTCACCTGTTTCGGCATCGGTAACCACAAGGTTTGATATACCCTGTTTTTTACCAATCACGTCAATAGCATATCCGTATTCAGTCTTTTCATAATCAGACAAAGCAATTACGGTCGGGTCGCTGACGGTGATAGCCATCTTTTTCCACTCACCGTCCAATTTGCCACTAATTAATGAACCGAATGCAAGACTCATCTTTTCACCTGTTTTAACGCTGAATGATTTTTCGGTTGTAAAAACAGCAAGCGCCGGATTTATCTTTAAAGCCGGACGAACGCCAAAATCACTGCGAATGGTTGCACCGGAAGTGCTAACACTGCCGCTGCAACTGATATTACAAGCATTCGCCGAAAGTTCACCAGGAGTACGGAGCCCCCAAATGGAGTTTCCGTCCCATGCTGCAGAATCAGTGTTACCAACCCACACACCCTGGCACTTTGCATAAGCCGTAGCTTTTGCGTACCGAGTTACCGACTGATCAGGATCATTCGAAAAACCATATGAGGGATTCTGCACTTCATCGTATGAAAGAAGAAATACTTTATCATCGGTAGTGACACTATCAAGTCGAGGATAAGAAGGAGAACAACACCTGTTATCTAACGTTGTTATTCCTATACGCTCTTTTTCTTGGTCAGTAAAAGCTATATTATAAAAATCGTCATTCAGCCACGATCTGATCGAACTTGTTTCATAGTCGCTTGAGTAATTGGTGCAATATTTACTGTTGAAACCGGAATAACGATAATCGCTTGCAGAAGACTTAAAATAATATGTATTGGAAAAAGCCTGAGCATCTATTATACTTTCGCACAATATCAACCCATCATTAGGATCAAGTACCCGCCACTTCAGCGGTTCATACACAAACCAATACGCCGTATCTGTGTAATAACCATTATCGTCCTGGTTGGAGTTGCTTTCTGAACAATTAAAAATAGTCTTTTGCGGACGATATTCAGAAAACTTTACTCCGCGATATTTCACATCGTTGAATGTGACATCAACATATTTCATAAAGATTCCGGGGGTCATATCACCATCGGTTTTTCCTGTACCGTTGTAGTAACCATAAGAAATCCAATTTGAAGAAACGGAGTTCAAGGAAGCACACAGCGAAGAGTCTGTAACTTCTCTCTGTGGATATGATCCGAATTCAATTATATCACCAACTTTATACGATGATAATTTCAGCGCAGCAGCTTCAACCTCAAACAGTCTATTGAAGTCAAGCCAATCAGGCATATCAAGTCCAATAAAACTGTTCAACGGTGCCGCACCAAACAGCATCACCGCCACAAGCATTATTGACAATGCTTTCTTAATTGCATTTTTCATAATTTCAACCTCCAATTTTTTGGGGACTTATTTCTTCCGTTATCCATACCATCAAAAGATTAACAATCTTTTCTTGTTGTATATCGGTCAGCTCTTTTCCTTGTGGGACTCTGTACCATTTTTCGAGGCATCCACGGCAACAACAAGCGCAAGCGTGCTGCGCCACAAACACAGGATGACCTCGCATCGGAGTTTGCTTACCGTCATTCGGCGGATGTGCGGGTGCAAGACGGGTACGAACAAACTCCTCTGCGTGTTTCCTTACGGTATCCATTCCCTTTTCGGCAATATATGCCTTGTCCTTTTCTGTCAGGTGAAACCCTGCCCGAAAATCAGACTTTTTTAATTTTAAAAGTGTTTCGTTTATATTGGGCATTTTATTGTTTTTTCTTTCTCGGTTCTCTATAAAAAATCTCTGCAAGAGCACTCGTTACAGCATTGTATTTATGCCGATCGAAACTTGCTTTATCCTTGATATTTTTTATGACTATATGTATAAAATATATCATATAGTTTTGTTTAATTCAATAAATTATAGAATAATTTTATTTTGTGTGTTATCCTACCCTGCTATATGTCATAACATAATCAGAACGTTGTGGCATATGGAGGTGATAATCATTTTGATAATTGAAAAATTATATATTCAAATTATAAACATATAAAAATATAATTTACAGCAACTTGGAGATTTTTGCAAAAATAAAACTCCTTGCATAAACGGTGAGACCGTTGATATACAAGGAGTCTGGGTGGTCGGAGTAGCGGAATTTGACTTGCACCGCTGCGGCGACTTGGTCTAAAAAATGGGTATTAATAGAATAAATCTTTAATAATAGATTTCAAGAAAGGATAACCTGCAAAAATCTGTTTAAATGCATAAACCATCATTGACCAGAATGTAACCTCAGATGCTATTCCCTCACAGTCAGAAATGCGTACACCATTTTCATTTGTAATAACTTTTCCGTTTGCATCAACTACATATGCAGAAATAACAACATTTCCGTTTGATACAGATGTAACGGTACATCTTTTTCCATCACTTGAAACTTCAAGCAAAACATCATCACTGTTTGTGGCCCATTTAATTTTTGCACCATTCGGAAGATCACTTGCACTTGCATAAAGAACAATCGAATTTCTGTATTGAATTGTTCTTATTTCTGGAGTTGCAATCATTACCTTAATCTTACTTACGTCATAGTCAACAAACTTAGCTGTGAATGTCATATTTTTTGCAGGCATTTTCGAAGGCACTGTAGGAGTCCAACCTGCGAAAAAATATCCGTCCTTTTGAGGCTTAACAGGAACAGTTATTTCATTTTCAAACACATACGTTTCTGTTTTTTCAACACCGTCTGCAATCCAATTAACGGTATACTTATTTATCTCAAACACCGCTGTATATGTCACATTATAATCGGGAACAAAATCCGAAACAGCAGGCGTCCATCCAATGAATGTATATCCTTCTTTTACCGGATCATCAGGAGTAGTTATTATTTCATTATATGCACTTTCATATGAATGATATTCTTCTCCATCAACCATGAAAGAAACATTATAAATATTAGCATCCCATACCGCTTCATAAATCAAGTCTTTGTTCGGCATATTTTCAGCAACATCGGGCGACCATTTAACAAAAGTATAACCTTTTTTTGAAGGTGTTTCAGGAACTGCTACATTTTCACCTTCATATCGATATTCCGAAAAGTATACTTCACCATCAACATAGTATTCAAGCAATCTCGTCGAATCTGAAAGTTTCCAGATCGCCGTAAACTCCATATCATACTCAGGCATTGTTTCGGGAACTTCAGGGGTCCAATCAGCAAAAGTATAGTATTTTTTCTCAGGAAGATTTTCGGGAAGCACTATATTTTCACCGGGCCTATAATCGATTTGGCTGACAGTTTCACCTTCGGAAATAAATGTTGCGGTAAATTTACCATAATGTATAGTTGCGTCGGTTAATCCTGAATTACTACCTATAGAAATTTCATTCCACATACGTGCACTACCATCATAATAAATATCCGTCAAGTTTACTGCTTTTTTAAATGAATATGATTTTATTGTTGTAACACTTTCAGGAATATTCAATTCTGTTACAGATACAAGTCCGAAAATACCACTATCAATGTACTGAACATTCTTACCAAGTTCAACTGTTGTTACAATATCCGCAAAAACATGACGATCTTTGTAAATATTAAAGAAAATTGAGGGTGAATATTCGGAATCACAGTTAATTGCATTAAAATATACCTCCGTTAAGTTTGCACAATTATAGAAAACGCTCTTACCTAATGTTGTTACTTGCTCAGGTATCGTAACCGATGTCAGAGCAGAATAGTCAAAAGCATATTCCTCAATCACCTGAACATTATTCAAGTCAATATTTTTAAGATTATAAGCTTTATAAAAAGCATAAGGTGCAACTGTTAAAACTGTATCCGGAATTACATACTCAACATTTTCCATCGCCGGTGGGTAAGCAACAAGCTCTGTTTTATCATGTTTAAATAAAACACCATCAACGGAACAATAATTGTTGTTTGCTGAATCAACTGTAATAGATTTAAAATTCGAAACACAGCCAAAAGCATATGCCTGAATTTCAGAAACAGTTGCAGGGATATGAATTGTTTCAACAATGTCGTTAGTGATAGCCCCTTTAGCAATAGATGTTACCGGATAACCTGCAATTTGTTCAGGTATGGATACACTCGTTTCTGACCCAACATATCCGATTATTCTCAATTCCGTATCATCATTAATTAAAATGCAATCAAAATCAGTTTGACCTGCACCTGGAAAAGGTTCGACGAGAAT
>JAXJVE010000006.1:0-7015 GCA_036308705.1 Acutalibacteraceae bacterium | reverse complement strand
GATGGCTCACGAAGTGCAACCATAACATTTTTACCGATTTTTTTCATACCGTCAGCAAGGCCGATGGTAGTTGTTGTTTTACCTTCGCCTGCAGGGGTGGGTGTGATTGCGGTAACAAGCACAAGCTTGCCTTCTTTTTTATCGTTTTCGCTGAGAATTGAAAGGTCAACCTTTGCCTTAAAGTTGCCGTACTGCTCAAGATATTTTCTTTCAATACCTGCGGCATCTGCAATTTCGGTTATGGGTTTCATTTCAACGGACTGAGCGATTTCAATATCTGTCATCATAGTTTTCAGCGTCCTTTCGAAAAATTTCATACATTATATTTTGCAACAAATAATTGAATTTGTCAATATATACATATTTGTTTTTCACTTTTCCACAAAACACTTAACTGTATTTTATACATTCACACAAAATTTTACATTTTTGCGACAAATCGTTCGGTTTGTCTAAAAAAAGTGTTGTTTTAAAAAAATGTATGTGATATAATTACACTCGGAATATTTTCAGACGGAGGTCTTGTTAATGAATTACGATGTTGCCGTTATCGGTGCAGGCGTTATCGGTTCGCTTATTGCACGTGAACTCAGCCGATATAATATAAAGGTTGCTATTCTTGAAAAATGCAACGATATGGCTATGGGCACTTCAAAAGCAAACAGTGCCATCGTTCACGCCGGATATGACGCAAAACCCGGTTCACTCAAAGCAAAACTCAATGTTGAAGGTGCGGCACTTATGCCCGAATTATGCAAAACTCTTGCCGTTCCTTTCAAGCCCGTAGGTTCGCTTGTTGTTGCATTTTCCGATGAAGAAGTTGAAACCCTCGGCAAACTTCTTGAGAGAGGCAAAACAAACGGTGTGCCCGGACTTGAGATATATAATAAGGAAAAACTTACCGAAGCTGAACCTCATATCAGCGATGAGGCAAAAGCCGCTCTCTGGGCACCTTCGGCAGGCATAGTTTGCCCTTATGAACTTACAATTGCCGCAGTTGAAAACGCAGTTGTAAACGGTGCTGACTTTATTCGTAATTTTGAAGTTGACAAAATAGATTTTGACGGCGAAATTTTCACCGTTTCAAGCAAAGAAAACGAAATCAAAACAAAGTTCATTATCAACGCCGCAGGTGTATACTGCGACGAAATCGCATCGCTTATAGGCGATAATTCAGTCCACACTACTCCCCGTAAGGGTGAATATATGCTCTGTGACAAATCAATCGGTCACCTTGCAAATCATACCATTTTCCAGTGTCCTTCAAAGATGGGTAAAGGTATCCTTGTTACCCCCACGGTTGACGGAAATCTTCTTATCGGCCCGAGTGCTATTGATATTGAAGACAAAGAGGACGTTGCAACTTGTTCCGATACACTTGCAGATGTTCTTGAGGCTGCAAAAAAATCCGTTCCCTGTGTTACAACAAGAGATGTTATAACATCGTTCGCAGGCTTAAGAGCACACTGCGACAGAGATGATTTTATAATCGAACCCAGCGAAAAGAACGGTCAGTTCATCAACGTTGCGGGTATTGAATCCCCCGGTTTATCTTCAGCACCTGCTATTGCGGTTTATGTTAAAGATATTCTTCTCGGTATGATATCCGCCGAAGAAAAATCCGACTTCAATCCCGTAAGAGAAGAGCCTGTCCGTTTCAGACATATGAGCAACGAAGAACGCAAAGCTCTTATTGAGAAAAACCCCGCTTACGGCAGAATCATCTGCAGATGCGAAACAATCACAGAGGGCGAAATTCTTGATGCAATCAACTCCCCTGCCGGTGCAAGAGATGTTGACGGTGTCAAGCGAAGAACAAGAGCCGGTATGGGTCGCTGTCAGGGCGGCTTCTCCGGTTCAAAGGTTGTTGAGCTTCTTGCACGCGAACTCGGTGTTGAAATCAATGAAATCACCAAATTCGGCGGCAACTCCAGAATTCTTTATGACAGAACAAAGTGAGGCGTAAAAAATGCTTAATTATGATATAGTTGTTATCGGCGGCGGCCCTGCAGGTATGGCTGCGGCTCTCAAGGCAAAAGAATGCGGAGTTGACAGCATACTTATTCTTGAAAGAGCAGAAACTCTCGGCGGTATTCTTGAGCAGTGTATTCACACAGGCTTCGGTCTTCACTATTTTGGTGAAGAGCTTTCGGGCCCTGAATATGCAGACAGATTCATCCAGCTTGTTGACGAGCAGAAAATCGAATATAAAACAGATACAATGGCACTTGAAATAACAGAAAACAATGTTGTTTATGCCATTAATAAAACCGACGGACTTCTTGAAATCCAGGCAAAAGCAATTATCCTTGCAATGGGTTGCCGTGAAAGACCCAGAGGTGCTCTCAACATTGCGGGCACACGAGCTTCGGGCGTTATGAGTGCGGGTACAGCCCAGAAATATGTTAACATAGACGGCTATATGCCCGGCAAAAAGGTTGTTATTCTCGGTTCGGGTGATATCGGTCTTATTATGGCACGCAGAATGACCCTTGAAGGTGCAGAAGTTAAATGCGTTTGCGAGCTTATGCCCTATTCAAGCGGTCTTACAAGAAATATTGTTCAGTGCCTTGATGATTTCAATATTCCTCTTCACCTCAGCTGTACCGTTGTTAACATTCACGGTAAGGACAGAGTTGAAGGCGTTACAATCGCAAAGGTTGACGAAAACCGCAGACCCATTCCGGGCAGCGAAGAATATATTGAATGTGATACCCTTCTTCTTTCGGTTGGTCTTATTCCTGAAAATGAACTTACACGTGCAGTCGGCATCAGCCTTGACCCCGTTACAAGCGGTGCAGTAGTTGATGAATACAGAGAAACCAGCCACAAAGGTGTTTTTGCGTGCGGTAACGTTCTTCACGTTCATGACCTTGTTGACTATGTTACACTCGAAAGTCAGACAGCCGGCGAAGGTGCTGCAAGATACGTTCAGGGCAAAACCGAAAATGCTGAATATATCACAACAAAAGGTGTAAACGGAGTAAGATATATCGTACCTCAGAAAGTAAACATCAAAAACGAAGGCGATGTAAAGCTCTATTTCAGAGTCGGTCAGGTATATACAAACGCAAAAACTGTTGTAAAATATAACGGTGAAGAAATTATCAGCAAAAAAAGGCCCCGTCTTGCTCCCGGTGAAATGGAAAGCGTTATCATCAAAAACGATATGCTTAAAGGTTTTGCCGAAGGCGGCGTTATTGAAATATCGGTGGAGGTGTGATTTATGCAGAAGAATATTATTTGCGTAGCCTGTCCCATGGGCTGCGGCGTAACAGTTGAAATTGCCGATAACGGCGATATTCTCTCCGTAACCGGTAACACCTGTAAACGAGGCGACACCTATGCAAGAGCTGAATGCACAAACCCCGTAAGAAGCCTTGCAACAACCGTTAAAGTAAATGGCGGTGTTTATAATGTTGTTCCCTGCAAATCAGCAGGTTCACTCCCCAAGAATAAAATTATGGAATGTATGAACATCATCAATTCCGCTCAGGTTGATGCACCCGTTACTCTCGGCGATGTACTTGTAAAAAACATTCTTGATACAGGCATTGACATTGTTGCAACAAATCACTGCCCCGCAAAATAATCAGATTACGGAGAGGCTTCAGGCTTCTCCGTTTTTGTTATTTTAAATTAATTTTTACATCAAAAAATTTCAATATTTTACATCTTGGATATTGATTTATCTCTCGGATTATTGTAGAATATTCTCAACACAAAAACGGAGGAATTCACAATGGCTGTTTCATACATCAAAACACCCGTTTGCATCTGCTGCGTAACTACCGCAACGGATATCACTCCCGTTTTTTCATTTGATATCTGATTTATTAACCGCCGTCATTTTTGATTGGCGGTTTTTTCTTAATTTTTTTGTAAAAATATATTTAAAAATCTGTAAATATATGTTATACTGTATTGAATAAGAATTTTTGACACTTTATTTGGTTAATAATTGTATTTGGAGGCATATATGAAGCACTTACTCAAGCTTATGGATCTGAGCACAAGCGAGATCAGTGAAATCCTTAACCTCGCCGATCAGCTCAAGTATGAAAAAAGAAACGGAATTGAGCATCATCACCTCAAAGGCAAAACTCTCGGTATGATTTTTGCAAAGTCATCAACAAGAACGAGAGTATCCTTTGAAGTAGGTATGTATGACCTTGGCGGTATGGCTCTTTTCCTCAGTTCACACGATATTCAGCTCGGCAGAGGCGAACCCGTTAACGATACCGCAAGAGTTCTTTCGGGTTACCTCGACGGAATTATGATAAGAACCTTTGACCAGAGTGATGTTGAAACTCTTGCCGAATACGGTTCAATCCCCATCATCAACGGTCTTACAGACTACTGTCACCCCTGTCAGGTGCTTGCAGACCTTATGACAATCCGTGAATTCAAGGGCGGAATCAAAGGCAACAAACTCTGCTATATCGGTGACGGCAACAATATGGCAAACTCACTTATCGTCGGCGGCATCAAAATGGGTATGTCGGTAAGCATCGGCTGCCCCAAGGGTTATGAACCTGATGCTGAAATTATGAAGTGGGCAAGCGAAAACGGTGATTTCACCTGCACAACAGATGTTCTTGAAGCTGCAAAGGATGCCGATGTTCTTTACACCGATGTCTGGGCATCAATGGGTCAGGAAGCTGAAGCAGAAGAGAGAAAGAAGATTTTCACAGGCTATCAGATAAACGACAGCGTTATGGCTGTTGCAAAGCCTGACGCAATGGTTCTTCACTGCCTTCCCGCTCACCGTGAAGAAGAAATCACAAACAAAGTATTTGAAGCACACGCAAAGGAAATTTTCGAGGAAGCAGAAAACAGACTTCACGCACAGAAAGCTGTCCTCGTTAAGCTTATGAAGGATTAATCACATAGGGGGTTTTTAATATGCCAATCAATAAAGACATCAAAAAAGTAATGGTTATCGGTTCGGGCCCCATCGTTATCGGTCAGGCTGCCGAATTTGACTATGCAGGCACTCAGGCTTGCCGTGTTCTCAAGGATGCAGGTCTTGATGTTGTTCTTGTTAACTCAAACCCCGCAACCATTATGACAGACAAGGCTCTTGCAGACGAAATTTATCTTGAGCCTCTTACCGCAGAAACCGTTAAGCGTATTATCGAAAAAGAAAAGCCGGACAGCCTTCTTGCAGGTCTCGGCGGTCAGACAGGTCTTACCATCGCAATGCAGCTGAGCAAAGACGGTTATCTCGATAAGATGGGCGTTAAACTTCTCGGCACAAACGCTGAAGCTATCGACAAGGCTGAAGACAGAAAAATGTTCCGTGACACTATGGAAGCAATCAATCAGCCTGTTATTCCTTCAGAAATTGCAAACGATGTTGAAACTGCAGTTGAGATAGCTGAAAGAATCGGTTATCCCATCATCATTCGTCCCGCATTCACACTCGGCGGTGGCGGCGGCGGTGTTGCAAACAACGTTGACGAACTCAGAGTAATTGCAAAAACAGGTCTTGATTTATCCCCCATTACTCAGGTACTTGTTGAAAAATATATCTTCGGCTGGAAGGAAATCGAGTTTGAAACAATGCGTGACAGTGCAGGCAACTGCGTTGCTGTCTGCAGCATGGAAAACTTCGACCCCGTAGGTGTTCATACAGGTGACAGTATCGTTGCCGCACCCGCACTTTCACTCAAAGATGAAGAACTTGAAATGCTCCGTCAGGCATCACTCAAAATCGTTGATGCTCTCGGTATCATAGGCGGTTGTAACTGCCAGTTTGCCCTTGAACCCAACAGCATGAACTATGCTGTTATCGAGGTTAACCCCAGAGTTTCACGTTCATCGGCTCTTGCAAGTAAGGCAACAGGTTACCCCATCGCAAAGGTTACCGCTATGCTTGCTCTCGGTCTTACTCTTGATGAAATCAAGAATGACGAAACAGGTCTTAACTGTGCAAAGTTTGAGCCCGATGTAAAATACATTGTTGTCAAACTTCCCAAGTGGCCTTTCGATAAGTTTGTGAATGCAAGCAGAAAACTCGGCACACAGATGAAGGCAACAGGCGAAGTTATGTCAATCGGCCCCACCTTTGAAATGGCTATTATGAAGGCTGTAAGAGGTGCTGAAATTTCGCTTGACACTCTCAACGCTGCTCCCAAGTCAGACAAGCCCCTCAAAGAGCGTATGGCAGAGGCAGATGATATGCGTTTGTTCGCTGTATTTGAAGCTATCAAGAGCGGTATGTCAATTGAAGAAATTCACGAAATCACAAAGATTACCGAGTGGTTCCTTATCAAGCTCAAGAATCTTGCCGATTTTGAAAAATCAATCGAAAACGGCAATATCGACGAAGCAAAATATATTCAGGGTAAACATTACGGCTACACAGATGCTGCTCTCAAGCGTCTTTCAGGCGTAGACAAGCTCCCCGAACATAAAGAAGCTGCATACAAAATCGTTGATACCTGTTCAAGAAACTTCAACACTGCTGCTCCCTACTTCTATTCAACTTATGATATAGATTGTGAAGCAAGACCTCTTGCAAAGAGCGATAAAGAAAAGATTATCGTTCTCGGTTCAGGCCCCATCCGTATCGGTCAGGGTATTGAATTCGACTATTCATCGGTTCACTGCGTATGGACTCTTAAGGAACTCGGCTACGAGGTTGCTATTATCAACAACAACCCCGAAACCGTTTCAACAGACTACGATACTGCAGACAGACTTTACTTTGAGCCTCTCACTCCCGAAGACGTTATGAACATCATCAAGGTTGAAAACCCCATCGGTGTTGTTGTTGCATTCGGCGGTCAGACAGCTATCAAGCTCACAAAGTATCTTGATGAAAACGGCATCAGAATCCTCGGCACATCGGCTGACGGTATCGACACTGCAGAAGACAGAGAACGCTTTGACGCACTTCTTGAGAAGTTTGCTATCCGCAGACCCAAGGGTATGGGCGTTATGACAAAGCAGGAAGTTCTCAACGCTGCCAATACTCTCGGCTATCCCGTTCTTCTTCGTCCTTCATATG
>JAXJVE010000005.1:0-4802 GCA_036308705.1 Acutalibacteraceae bacterium | reverse complement strand
GCATATGATGTTTCTGGTTTTTCAACGGCTGATGTGATTGTTGTGCGCAAAAATGATGAATCCTCTACATGTATCGAAGCTGCTTCGGAAAAAGCTTTATTAATAGAAAATATCATGGACAGAGAACGAGTACATACGCCGCCTAGACCACAAGCTAAAAGACCGATTCATCCTCCTCGTCCACCAAAACCCACCTCAACCCCAAACCCCAACAAAACCAAAAAGAGTCCTAAAAAATAATTAAAAAGGAGAGTTTTTATGCAAGAAATGTTGGAAATGATCCCCCAAATAATGAGTCACTTTGTTCCCGGTTTTATATTTCTTTTGTTTTATAGATATTTGATAGACAACGAAAAAGAGGAATATGAGTATACGGTTATTAAAAGTATCGCTATAAGTTATTGTATAAATTTAGTTTTTTCTTTCGTTGACAGTCAATTCCTAAAGATGATTTTATGCTTGATATTATCTGTTGTTCTTCCACTAATATTTTACTTCGCAATCAAAAAAACAGGTTTATTGGATCGTTTTTTGCGTTTCTTTACTAATACATCAGACACACAAAACATTTGGGAGGATTCAATTAGTGTAAAAGAAGGCTCTTTTGTGTCTTTTTATTTAGAACACAATCAAAAAAACTATAAAATATCAGGCTATGTAAGTGCCTTTAATGCGCTTGAGGATAGTTGCGACATTGCTGTAAAAGAATATGACATATATCTGTATTTAGATGAAAAAAGCCCCCAAAAGATTTATACAGAACAAGAAAAAACTCTTGTAGTGAATTCTAAAGATGTTAGTTTTATAGAGTTCAAATGATACAAATGATTAGCGAGATGTTATCTATGTAGATTAACATCTCGCTAATTTTTATATAAACTTTGAATTTTAAAATTATTATTCGCTATTTTTTAAATATGTTTTTACCAACGAGAAGACTTTTGGCGACTTTTCAATCAAACAAAAGCCACTGACAGAAGTAAGATACTCAATTAAGCTTATTTTGGGTATTAGCCTTTTTCCATCAATCAAGAAGCTGAAAATTTCACCCTTAGTGCATTTCTTTGATATTGTTTTACATGACAAATTTAGGACATTTGATATTTCCTTTACCGTCAATATATCATTTAACGAATTAAACTCATTAGTCAGATAAAAATGGAACTGGGACATTTCATTTTCATTTAATGAACACATTTTAGTGTGTAAATATAAAGGAAAGGATGATTCTTTTTTGCCTGAGCATCTAGGAATATAATATTCATGTCGCAGTTCTCGATCCATCAAGTACATAACAATATCCGTAACTTTAATTTTGTATTTCCGTGTTTTTTTACCACTTTCTATACAAGGAACCTTTTTGCTTTGTAGCAGATATTGTGCTGTTTTTTTGCTTATGTGTGCAATTCTGTAGAACTGTTCTTTATTGACATATTCAGGATATTCATTTATAATATTTTGGTAATAATCATTGTTAATACTCATATATAATTCACCTTTTCAGCATATTTAAACATCAATAACAATGTGCTGTCTGATGAAACGCTCTAATATTATTTCGAGAGTAATTATGACGGATTTGTTCTCTCGAAATTCTCTTTGTTCTCTCGGAGTTCTCTCCAAAATTCACATTTTCATGACATTTTGGCAAAGCATTCGAACCCTTTATATATCAAGACATTTGCGGCTTCGAGTTATAAAAAACGTAGATTTTCTTAGAGTTTCAAGTTCCACTTGGTTCCATTTGGTACCTTTTAATTCCACTACGTTCCATTTGACCTAAAAATCTCGAAATGCTGTGTACGCAAGTACCTAGGGTTCGAATCCCTAACTCTCCGCCATCTCGAGTGTTCATAACGGATTCAAGTTGTGAACACTCGATTTTTTTATTTCAGTTATATTTTCGAGCAGGTGTTATGCCTGCTCTTTTTGTTTGCTACGGACAGTTTTTTATGCCGGGATATTTTTCGAGATATATTCAACCGCAACTCCCTGTCTTGTGTTGGCTCGGTAATATTCCCATTCGCTTTCGGTCAGCGGTATTTCGAGATAGCCTACAAATCGGTAGTAAATAACAATTCTCTGCGTTCTGTGCTTCCCCGTTCCCTGCGTTTCGTAAACAACGATTTTGTCTATCAGTTCTTTGAGCAGCGGTGCAGTCAGGGTTTCCATTTGCATAAACTTTCTCACAGCTGATATGAATTGCTCCTTGCCTTTCTGCATTGTACCGAGATTGCTCAGTTGCTCACGGTATTGCTGAATCTTTGTTTTGAGTTCAAGCCTTTCGCTTTCATATTTGTTAGATAACTGCATAAACCATTCGTCGGTTACCTTGCCCGAAACATTATCTTCATAAAGCCTTTCATACAGTCTCGCAACATCTTCATTTCTTGCGATTGCTCTGTCAAGCTCTTTCTGAACCTGTTTCTTTTCTGCAATAAGATCTTCGTTTGTCTTTTCGGCAAGCATATCGGCAAATGCTTCTTCGTCATATTCAAGAAACTTCGCAAGCCGTTTGAGTTCAAGCATCACAACCTGCTCTATTGCATCCGCACGGACATAATGCCTTGCATCGCAGGTGCCTCTTGTGTCTTTCTTGTAGTTGGAACAACTGAAAAACTTGATATCTTTGTTACGGGGATTCACGTGATGCCACAGCTTGTGACCGCAATCCGAACAGTAAAGCAAATCGCTGAATATGCTTTTCTCACCGTTCTCGGGTTTGGGTGCTCTTCGTTTGGTGTTTTTTATGGATTTCTGAACCAGCTCAAAGGTTTCACGGTCAACTATCGGCTCGTGAACATCTTTGAATATTACCCAATTTTCTTTTGGATTTGCCAATCTCCGCTTGTCTTTGAATGAACGTGAATATGTCTTGAAATTGATAACATCTCCGCAGTATTCCTGACTTTCAAGGATTCTTCCGACTGTTGTTGCCATCCATTTGCACGGATCAGCAGGTTTTCTTCCGCTTTGCCTGATGCCCTTTTCTATCATATATGATGTAGGTACCAAAACTTTTTCTTCGTGCAATATCCTTGCAATCGTTTCGTTACCTTTGCCCTCAAGACTCATTTGAAATATCCGTTTCACAACAGCAGCCGCTTCGGGGTCGATTATCCATTTTTTCGGATTATCGGGAGATTCAATATATCCGTAAGGCGGTTTTGAAAGCGGTTCGCCCGAATTACCTCTTATTCGGTATGATGAGCGTACTTTTCTGCTGATGTCCCTTGCATAAAGCTCGTTGATTACGTTTCTTATCGGTGCAAATTCGTTGTCACCGTCTGCACTGTCAACTCCGTCATTTATTGCAATAAACCGGACATTTTTCTGTGGAAAGTAGTTGTCGGTATAGTAGCCGACTTCAAGATAGTTTCTGCCCAGACGGGACATATCTTTTACGATTATCGTTGAGATATATCCAAGTTCAATATCCTCAATCATCTGCTGAAATGCGGGACGGTTGAAGTTTGTTCCCGTATATCCGTCATCTACATAAACTCTCGGATTCTGAAAACCGTTATCCTTAGCGTACTTCTGCAATAACTTTTTCTGATTAACCACCGAGTTACTGTCGCCTTCGGTACCGTCATCACGGGATAATCGGCAGTAAAGTGCGGTAAAGCCTTGTTCGTTTTTATCCTTCGACTGCATAGTCCTCCTCTCCGGCAGTCAAACACACATTGTTCGTTTCAAGTATATCTTCATCTGTGTTTACTGTCAAAGGTATGAAATCACTTCTGATAATTCTTTTGATTTTATCATGGAACGTTGTCTGCTTGCTTTTTATGTCATACGGAACAAAACGGGATTCAACCGTATATGTGACACCGTTGACTACATATTCGTTTGCACCGCACGATACGGGCTCAATAATCGCAATGTTGTTTGCTTTTTTCATTTTGTAATATCCTTCTTTCTTTGATGTTTATCGTAAAATTCAAGTGCTTTGTAAATATGTTCTTCTTTGTCTTTCGGAGTTGAAAATCTGCCGAGGAATTTATCATACTTATCGGAGTTCAGTTTCAGAAATTCTTTCTGATTCGGCTTTGCGGTTGTCATAATTTTAAAAATCGTATCCATATCAAGACGGTGAAGCTGCGATAACTGTTTCATTTTCTGTGCCTGCGATAACGACGGAGTGCAGTCCTCACTTTGTATTGTTTCGAGCAGATTTTTCTGTTCTTCTTCGGTGAGATATGAGATTTCAACGGCGGGGGTAAATGCAATTTTCCCTTTATCAACCATATCCGAAAGCTCGGGGATAAGATGAGTGAGCCTGATGTATCTTTGAACCTGTCTGCCGCTTTCCGACTGTGAGATAAACTCGGCACTTTTCAACTTGTCGACAAGTTGTCGCGAAGTTGATTTGCCCTGATGTGATACAGCATCCATCTTCATTTTGAATGCCTTTGCTTTTTCGCTCGGCGGAATGTTCTCACGTTGCAGGTTGCAGTCAACAACCGCAATTGTTGCGGTATCTCTGTCAATGGCATAAATTAAAGCAGGTACCGTTTTCAGCCCTGCTTTCCTTGCTGCACGGAGTCTTCTGTGACCCGAAACAACCTCATATTCATCTTCCGTGTTTTCCTTTGGTCTGACAATCAACGGATTTATGATTCCGTTTTGCTGTATGCTTTCAATGAGCATATTCATTTCATCATTATCGGGTACACTGAACGGGTGCCCCTCAAACTGATGAAGCTTTTCAATTGGTATGTTTACTGTTGATTCTGACATTAAATTTTCCTTTCTATTCAATATTCTGTTCCTGCTTTTTGTAAGCAGAACGGTTGGAT
>JAXJVE010000004.1:0-2192 GCA_036308705.1 Acutalibacteraceae bacterium | reverse complement strand
ATTTGGAATAGGTTCTATAAATAAGAACTTTATGCGAAAACCGATCATTCTTCCTTTGATGGGTCTTGAAGAGATTTTTGAAATGTGTGTTTACGGATTGAGGCGAGTAATTCCCGCTGAAATCAGTAACGAATCAATGGACTATTGTGAGTGGAAAAACGGTTACCGTGCAGAAGCTATGATTGGTGTTGCTCAGTCAACAATCAGCAAGCTTCAGAGTGCGATTATGGGTATGGTAAACAGCTTTGTTATGAAAAAGATCGGTTATGTTCAGGGCCTTAAAGTCGGAACACAGACCGATTCAACAAAATGGTGGATATTTGCTCTCGGAACAGGTATTCCCATTATCACAAGCAGCCTTGGCATTATCCCCAAATTCTTCTATCCTCTTTCTGCTGAAAAACGTAATCTTATGTATAGCGAACTTACAGAAAGAAGAAGTAAGGTTGCAAGCAAAATGCAGAATGCAACTGCAGAAGAAATGGAAGAAATTGCTGAATCACAGTTTATTGTTAAATAATATTAAAGTTTACGGGCGGTGTCTGTTAATGACACCGCCCGATATTTTTTATTCAAATATTGTTTTTGTTCCCGCGTTGTATTCCCATGCTTCAAATCCTGAGTCAAGAGCGGGGGAGTTGAGTGCAAGTGTAAAGTCGCGGTTTTCTGCGTCTTTGAAAAGAGGGTCAGCATAAACAGCGTTGTTATATAAGCCCTGTGCGGTCAGTATTACCAATGATTTTTTGTCAAATAATTTCATTGAATTGCCTGAGTATACATTACCGCCGTTTTTATAATCCCAGTATGTATTTGCGTTATCAACAAACCAATCGCTTTCGGTATCAAAGGCATATATCGGTGCATTATCAACAACAAAAATATTGTTTGTGAGATTGAGAGAGTTGTGTTCCTCTTTTCTGGTGATAAGGAATGCACCGTCACCGCCGAATGCAAAAATGTTGTTTTTAACATCATTATCCTTACCGTAGTGCTGATGGAATGTTTCTGATGAGCAATCATAAACAAGGTTCTTTTCAACAAGAATACCGCTTGAACCTTCGTCAAGATAGATCCCCCAACCGCCGTAACCGTATCTGCCCTCGTCACAGCCAACGTTATAAATTACATTACCGCTGATAACCGTATCGGGCTGAATTCCGAGAGTGTAAATAGCACCCATATCAGAAAGCCATCCGTTGCCGATGTTATAAATAAGGTTATCGCATATTTTGATATTGTTTGTCGGGTTATCTGAATAGCCCCAATTCCAGCCTACTGATATACCTGTATACCAACCGTCGTGGATTTCGTTGTTTGCAAGGGTACAGTCAATAGCGTGTGTAAGAAGAATACCGATAGCATTGTTGAATATTCTGCCGTATCTTCTTATGTGACAGTCAATAACATTGATGTTCTGTGTTGTTGCGGGAACAACAAAATCGCCGTGGATAAAAATTGCATTTGCACCGATTTCGTTGAACATACAGCTTGTTATATCACAATTCTTTGCAGCTTTTTCAAACTTGATTGCGGAATATGATATGTTTTCAAATCGGCAGTCTGTGAAATTGATTTCTGATGATGCGGAAACATTGATTGCAGCAGGTACCTCAAATGCTGCCTGAGGGTGATCTGTACCGTATTCAATGCTGTTGTACATAGGATGAGAGGGATCAAAAGCCTTGCCTGTATGAGTTCCGTCTACATGATTCCAGTCTGTGTTTTCAAAATTAATACCCTGGAAAGAAATGTTGTTTGCACCGTTGAAAGTAATAAGCTGTTCATTGATTCCTGCATAAAGTACGGTGTTTTCGGGTGTATCGCCGGCCTGAGGAATATAATAAAGTTTTTCTTCGCTTCTGTCGAGATACCACTCGCCGGGGAGAGAAAGAGCTTCCTTTACGTTTTCATAAACAAACTGGTCGTCAACTCTTATTCTCATTGCAGAGGGTTTGGTTGTCTGAATTCTGCCTGTTTCTGTATTAACGGAATATACAGGCAGAAGGTCATCGCGCCAGAAGTGCATAATTCTTACATCAACGTCATTGGGGTTTGCAAAATCAAGAATTTCATTTTTTGCAGCATAGAAAGCAAGCCCGTGGGTGAAGAAATCGGGGGCGTGTGATCCGGGAATTGACTCGTCAGCAAGAGGCTCTCCCGCAACTTTAAATACGCCTGTTTTAGGATAGTTT
>JAXJVE010000003.1:0-1945 GCA_036308705.1 Acutalibacteraceae bacterium | reverse complement strand
GTTGCGTCAATAATTACAACAACAGGTTTTTCAAGCACAAATTTTGACACTTGGCCCGTTATCGCAAAGTTTGTTCTTGTTTTCCTTATGTTTGTCGGCGCGTGTGCGGGTTCAACAGGCGGCGGTATGAAGGTTTCCCGTATTTTAATACTCATTAAAAGCGGATTCCGTGAAATCAAAAAAGCAATCAACCCAAGAAGTATTAAAACTGTTAAAGTTGACAAACGCAGCGTTGACGAGCCTGTTGTCAAGAGCGTTTCGGTTTTCTTTGCAACATATATGATTGTTCTTGCCGTTTCTATATTTATTTTATCACTCAACGGCAAAGATCTTGTAACCACCTCAAGTGCGGTCATTGCCTGTATGGGCAATATCGGCCCAGGTCTTGGTGAGGTTGGCCCTTACGGTAATTTTGCAGACTTTTCAGTTCTCAGCAAACTTGTGCTTTGCTTTGATATGCTTGCAGGCAGACTTGAGCTTATCCCCATGCTTATGATATTCTCACCTTATGCCTGGTCAAGAAAATATGCATAAAAAAAATACAAGCTGTGTTAATCAGAACACAGCTTGTTTTATTTTATCTTTGTTATTTTATTCCCTTTTACAAGATACGCATTTTTTGCAATATCTATTATAGGCTGATCATTGAGAGAATCCGTATAAAAATTTTCTATCTCCGCATCAGGATATTTTTCTTTAAATGCTTTTACTTTGTTTTCACGGAAACAGAGGTTCAGAATTTTTGAATTGCTTAAATCTGTTTCTGATGCAACAATATTCTTAACGCCCAATCTTCTGCCCATTTCGGCAAGCACAACATCAAAACCTGCAGAAAGAATAACGTCATCATCTTCTCTGATATCAAAATAAAAGGGCTTTATTTTGCTTATGTTCTCATCCCAGAATTTTCTGATATGCTCTTCAAGGTTGCCTGTTTTTCTGCAATACTCCTCAATAATTATACCGTATTCGCTCATCGCCTCGTCAATAGATATCTTTTGTGCTTTATAATCAACAAGGGCTTTTATAACCTTTGGAATATATGATAAAAGCTTCGGGTCTCTTTTAAGAAAGTAAAGAAAAAAATCTACAACGGATTCGCCTTTATAGATGGTATTATCAAAATCATATACGTTCATTCTTTCACCCGCCTTTCTGCATACCATAAGATTATAACAGTATTCGACGGTTTTTATTTTCTTTATAAGAATTATCTTAGCAAAAAATTCATATATTGAAACTTTTGAGCAGGAGTGATATAATATTTCCATTCTGAAACGGAGAAATAAAAAATGAAAGACAAGAATTTTTACAAAACATTTTTGATAATGACCATAACAATGGCACTTCAGAATCTTATTGTTTTCGGAGTTAATCTTGCAGACTCCGTTATGATGGGTGCGTATAACGAAACGGCACTCAGCGGTGTCGGTATCTGCAACAACATTCAGTTCTTTCTCAATATGGCGGCATCGGGCGTTGCTTCGGGAATGTCTGTTATCGCTTCTCAATATTGGGGCCAAAAAGAAAAGAAACCCATTTTCAGAGTTTCCGCAGTTGCAATGTGGATAGGATTTGTTATCACTGCGGCTGTATTTATATTTGCTGCCGTTGCTCCCGAAACACTTATTCGTCTTTTTACGGATAAAAATGCCGTTGTTGAACAAGCTGTACTCTATCTTGATATAATAAAGTATACATATCTGCCGTTCACATTAACAACAATTATGCTTGCGATACTCCGAAGCGTTGAAACGGTAAAAATTGGCTTCTATGTTTCGCTTTCGTCATTTGCAGTAAACATTCTGCTCAACTATATGCTCATTTACGGTAAATTCGGTGCTCCCGAAATGGGTATCAGAGGTGCCGCTGTTGCAACACTTATTTCAAGACTTATCGACAGACCGCTGAGACCTCTTTTCCCGAAGGGATACAGAAATGACGT
>JAXJVE010000002.1:0-3176 GCA_036308705.1 Acutalibacteraceae bacterium | reverse complement strand
TTTCTGATGGACAGGCCGTCCCTTCTTTATGACTTCGCTATATTTAAAACCGGCCGGCATCGGCATGATGCCAATTGTAGAATACATGATCATCACCTCCTGTTTTATGGCCGGAACGGTTCAGGAGGCTGTGTGGTTATGCTTTATGACCTCCGATTTGTCTGTTTCTGTCCTTGGCGGTTGCACCCTCTTTGAAATTCATGCCTTTAAGAATAGCGTTTTTGCCGTATTTATGCTTGATATCAACTATCGCATTCTGCATCCTTTTTTCACGTTCAAGCTCTTTCTTTTCTTTTTCAATTCTGCGGTCTTTTTCTTCAATATCCTCAAAAAAAGTGAGTTGCTCGGGTTCGGGATTTTCAATGACGGTATTTTCGGGTACAATATGATTAGCGGTAATGTTTATACGGCGGATAAGAAGATTTCGGTCAACAATTCTTTCAAACCCCTCTGTTGCCGCCTGTATGATAAGCCTTGTTGATGAGGTATAACCTGACGTATTCACCGTACCCCTTGCGTGCTTGGGCACTTTTCTGCCGTAAAAATCGGTTTTGATTTCGCCTTTATACATCATTCGTCTGTTTTCATCGGTCAGATTTTCGATATCATATCCGATAACAAGCACAAGTTGGTCGGTAACAAGCTTTTTATCAACAAGGTCAAGTGCAAGGTTATCCGCCATTTCACGGATTATGAGCCTTGCTTCTTCAAATTTATAAGGTCTTTGAAGCACCTGACCCGTACTGATACTGTTTGTTGACGGTTTATACGATTTTATATCCGCTATTGTACACGGTTCCCAGCCCCATGCGTGGTCGATAAGCAATTCGGCATTGATGCCGAAAAGTTTATAGAGCAGATTTTCGTTATTCAAAGAACATCGGGCAACATCGCCCATTGTATACATGCCGTATTCTTCGAGTTTTTCCGATATTCCCCTGCCCACACGCCAGAAATCTCTTATGGGGCGGTGATTCCAGAGCGTTTCACGGTAAGTTGTTTCATCAAGGCTCGCAATTCTTACTCCGTATTCATCGGCAGGGATATGCTTTGCGGTTATATCCATTGCAACTTTACAAAGAAAAAGATTTGTTCCTATACCCGCAGTTGCGGTAACGCCTGTTTCAGCAAGCACATCTTTGACAAGCATCTGAGCAAATTCATACGGAGTCATACCCCTGACTCTGAGATATGCTGTTGCATCTATAAACACTTCGTCGATACTGTAAGGGTGAATATCTTCGGGGGCAACGTGCTTTAAATAAACATTATATATACGGGTGCTGTATTCGATATAGAGTGCCATTCTCGGCGGAGCAATAATATAATCTATCGCAAGCGAAGGATTTGATTTAAGCTCGTTATCATTATATGATTTGCCTTCAAAACGCATTTTCGGAGCCTTCATTTTACGCTCGGCATTTGCAATTTTCACTTGCTGAATAAGTTCAAACATCCTTGCTCTGCCCGATATACCGTAACTTTTAAGGCTCGGCGAAACCGCAAGACAGATTGTTTTCTCGGTCCTTGACGGATCGGCAACTACAAGATTTGTTGTAAGCGGGTCAAGTCCCCTCTCCATCGCCTCAACACTCGCATAAAACGACTTGAGGTCAATGGCAATATACACTTTTTTCTCAGCCATTTCCTCACTCCCTATACAAGCTGATGTTGATATTATATCACCCTAAAAATCAAATTTCAATAGTTTTTCGAACATTTGTTTGGTAAATAATGAAAATTTACGGCTTGCAAAGGTTAATGCCAATGCAAGCCGCTTGTTTTATACAAGGTCTTTATACTGATAACATCTTACATAGTCCACTTTGAACTCTGCAGGCCAGTTTTTATCGGGGGTTTTCCAGATTTCGCCCGTACCGTGTCTGTCTGAAAACTGAACACCGTTTTCACCCGCAAATTCACAGGAAAGAAGAAGATATTCGGGGTTCTTTGAAACACCGCCCGTTGAAGTTCTGCCTGTTTCAACACCGTTTATGTAGAAGATATATTCATTCTCGTTCCACTCAACGCCGTATGTATTATATTCCTTATAGGGATTGTTTGCAACAAACATCTTGCCGACTGCTTCGCCGTGATGAGTTCTCTCGTCATAGCCGTCGTAGTGAATACCAGTTGAAATTGCGTCATTACCCCACCAATGATCTTTATAATAGAACGATTCAAAAACGTCAACTTCAGTTCCGTCTTCGCCCGAGTTGTTGACATTATAAACACCCTCGTTCATCATCCAGAACGCACTCCACATACCTGTTGCGGCAGGAAGAATACAACGCACTTCATAGTAGCCGTATGTTTGCTCATACTTGCCTCTGGTTGTTATACAGCCTGTATACCAGCCGGGTTTGTATTCAATATCAATGTTTGAATTCTCATAGTAATTGGGAAGAGGCTCTTCAAGATATTCGGCTCTGATAACAAGATTGCCGTCTTTTACGCTGACCATATCTTCGTGCCAGTAGCCGCCCTTACGCTCGCTTATCCACCATGAAAAACCCCACTTATCTTTATCGAGTTCATTGCCGTCGAATTCATCGCTCCACACAAGAACAAAATCATCCTCAACATTGATTGTTTTACCCTGAGGTATTTTGCCGAGATCAAGCATACCGGGAAGCTCGGGACTGATAAGCATAAGTAACGAAATGATTACAACGAGAATGGATTTTATCATTTTTATACCCCTTTTTTCATTTTATGAAATTTATGCAAGCTCTTTTGCAAGAAGCTTTATCTGCTCAATATTTTCCTCTTTAACACCCGAATGAATTGTTACCGTATTCTGTGCATATTCAATACCCTTGCTGTTTTCAAACATCTTTGCAATTTTCTTTGCAACAAGGGGTGCCCATGTTCCGTTTTCGATAATGCCGACGGTACGGTTCTGATAGTTTCTCTCTGTCAGTTCGCTTATGAATTCTCTCATAAACGGGAAGATATCGCCGTTATATGTTGTTGAAGCAAGAACAATTTTACCGTAGCGGAAAGCATCTTCAACAGCCTCAGCCATATCACAGCGTGCAAGGTCGTTAACCGCAACTTTGGGGCATCCGTTTTTCTCAAGTTCTTCGGCAAGAAGCATAACAGCTTTTTTTGTATTACCGTAAACAGAGGTGTAACAAATAACAATGCCTTCACTTTCAACACCGTATGATGAC
>JAXJVE010000001.1:0-6520 GCA_036308705.1 Acutalibacteraceae bacterium | reverse complement strand
TCGCCGGCAAAGGTATAAATATCATCAAACAGATATTTATGAATCGCTTTGAGAGATGCGAATTTACCTGCTTCAAGTTTGTCAAGTGTACCGTTTTCAAAAAGCTCAATAGCCTTTTTCTTGCTTATTCTTTCTTCAGCTTCGGCAAGTTCGGGAGAGCTTGTAATTCCTAATTTGTTTTCAAGAGCCATTGTTCGCACCTCGCATTCATTCTTCGGGTATAAATTCCATAATATCGTCAACACCGCAACCCAGGGCAGCACAAATTTTGCCGAGGGTTTCAACAGTGACGTTTTCGCCCTTGCTCATTTTTGTTACGGTATAATTGCTGATATCTGCGATATCGGCAAGATCCTTTTTCTTCATATCACGGTCAATCAGGAGTTTCCATAATTTTTTATAACTTACAGCCATAAGTACACCTCAGAACTGAATATATTTTTACCCATATATTATATCAATTCCGAATAGCTTTTGCAACAAAAAATAAAGCGAAAACTAAATTTATTTTCAATAAGTCTAAAAAATAAAAGTGGTTTGAAATTTGGAGATTCAAACCACTAAAGATAAATATGATTAAGATTGTAAATAACTGTTTATCCAATCTTTTTCTTCATCTGAGCATAACAAATCGCTTTTTGTACTGCAATTCGACATTTTTATTCCGTTATGCATATCAAATATAATTGTTTGTTTGTAAATGTTGTTTAATACATCTTTGTAATAGATATCAACTGAGCATTTTGGAACAATAGGTTTTTGGTTGTCAATTTCAATTAGTTCTGTCCGTTTTGCGCCGTTGTTCATTGGAATGTATTTAAACAAGTAAAGCGAATTGTCTTCTGTTAGTTTACACCCTATAGGTATTGCAATGTTTTGTGATATGTTCTCAATATCAGCTTGCATAATAAATCTGTTATAAGTGTGACCATTTTCGCTAACAAATTTTTCCTTACAAAAGCAAGTTGTTAAAATATATGGCTTAGCACCGTAACGTAAATCTTCTTTTCTATTTTTTTCTTGTACAGCTATTGAATATTGTACACCTAGAATTCCTATAATGGAACTCATTGCTGCAATTGAAACATTTACAAAGATATTTTGAAATTCATTTAGTTCATTAGGAATATTTAAGTATGATAATATACTTGGCAAAAGCGCTATTGTTAGGAAAACAAAAACAATAGCCAACATTCCACTAAATAGATTGTTTTTGGTAGTATATTCGTTCATTAAATCTTCAATAAAACAAAGCCATTTTTTAAACACGAAATAAAAGGAAGAAAGCATCCAAATTAAGATAAGAACTCCTGTAAATATCGTTATATAGTGTTTTTGAAATTTTAAGTGCAAAAAGAAAGATGTAATTATTAAACTCCATAAAACAACAGAGCTAACTATATAGTTTTTGTTTAAATTAGCTTGCTTTGATTTTTTGTTAACCATATTCCATATAATCCTTTCAAGAAATTATGTTTTAATATTAATCAGTAGTTATGTTTTTGCCGTACGTGATAGTATAACATAAACGACTGCATTTTTCTACTACAATAAGAATATACAAGAAAAGCGACAGAGAGTTATTCTTCTCTGTCGCTTGTGGTTAGTAATTGTAAATTATATGGATTTATCGTTTGAAGATGACTGTATTTTTAAAAGTGTTTTAAGAAAGTGTTTGCCGATGGCTTCAGGTTAATAATTGTTTGCTTCGCAAATAAACCTTAATCCGTCAGGTGTTAATATTCTTCCGTGAGTTCTGTCGTAACATAGTTATTTATAATCGTCATATTGTTTCTTGGTTATAGTCGGCATAAAAATCTCCTAAATGATTTTTCTGGAATCAGTTGCAGCCTTCAACAAACGTATCATAAGCAAACCTTGCGCCGAGGCGAAAGCCTGAGATGAAACTGTCTGTGATGCTGACTGCAAGAAACTCATTATATGTATTTACATATTTCAGAAACAAGTCTTTTTCTTCGCCTTTTAACGTTGAATCAAGAGCTTTTTCATTTTCAACAAGAGCATTCAGCTTCGATTTTAATTTCGCAGCAAGTTCGGGACTGAATTCCTGTGGTTCGATGTTACCGTAATAGAATTCTTTGACGAATCCTGACATTTTGAAAACCTCCGTAAAGATTATTTCTGCAGTAATGTTTTAATCGTAAATCAGCTCAACGTGGATGATTTCTTCGGCACGGTTGCGGATGTTGTTCATTCGGGCAACCCATAACATCTGGTCTTTGATTTTCAGCCTTTCGTTTACACCTTCGGCTTTTGCCATCTGTTCAATGAGTCGGTCAAGCCTTTCTGTTGCCTGCTCATTCACATCTGCAAGGTGACTGTGCAGTTTGCAACGGAGAACGAGTCTGTTGTAAAGTGCCGGGCGATGCTCTTTGAGATAGGCGAGACGTTTTCTGCCCCACATTCCGATAGGGCGTTTGTCGGGTTCGGGAAGCGTTATGTTCGGAATATAATAATCACCGACAAGTGTGTAAGCGAGACCTGTTTTTTCATCAATAATAAATTTTTTCATTATAAATTACCTCCTGTGTATTCCATTCTGTTTTGCATTTTCACTTGATTTTTTCTCCGTTCGTCGGAGTAGGGTGCAGTCAGTCTGAAACCGAATCTGCCTTTATCAATTTCAAATCTTAATCCACCTTGTTCATCATCGTCGAACTGTCGGCAATAGTCGGGATATTTCTCCGCATACGCCGTAAGACGGTTTTTGAGGTCGGTGTTGTGAGTGTAAATTTCTACGAGCGGACTTTCTTCGTTGAAGTAGATTTCCGTGTGTATCTGACGTTTCTTTAAACCTGTTTTCATAAATACCTTCTTTCTATTGAAAATAGTATGGTTTTTGTAATTTTTCTTCGGCTCTAAAGCCGTAAAAGTGAGGTGGTTATCCGATAGAAACAGTCCAAATGATGCAGAGTTCATTTGAACTGCTGCTATTCGGATTTTTGTGTTTTTTACAGCTCTTACAAATCAGTGTTCAACATCATTTTTATGTTTCTCACGGGGAGTGTGAGCTGAAACTTTTTCTGTATGCAGAATCTGCTGAATTACAGTTTTGATTTTCTCGGGTGCTCTTTTGACAGCTTCAAGAAATTCTTTTGTTTGCTCATACAGAGCTTCGTATCGTTTCTTCCATATGCCGATATCCTTTTTTGTGGAACTGAGTTTGTTCTTTAAATCCGTGATTTGCGTTTCCTGAATCAGACTCAGCTTTGCTCGTTCTTTGAGATATGTACAATCATCTTGCGTCATTTCAACTTTGCCGAAAAAATTTGTTTTTCCGATTTCTTCGATTTCATCGAATCCCTTTTTGACGGTTTTACGAACCTTGGTTTTATCTACCAGAGATTGATATTCTGATTCGCTTTTTTCAAATTTTTCTTCAAGAGCTTCAAGCTTTTCTGTTTCTTTCATAACCTTGAACTGTGTGACCGTGAGATGTTCTTCGGAGCTTCCTCGCTCGCCACGTTCGACATCATCGTATCCTGCGTTTCGCATATAGTTATAAAAATCATCTTGCAGAACGCTGTAAGATTTTTTGAGAACGGGTTTACCGTTTTTCTGTAAAACGGGATTGCCGTTTTCGTCGAGAGCAGGTTTCGAAATCCACTTTTTACTGCTGCTCACTTGCATGATTTTTTCTTTGACGGTGCCACGTAAGTTTTCATCCTTGCACCGTTTCGACCAAAGAATTTCTTTTTCAACTACGGGGACATAAACGACGTGAAGATGATAGTGATAAACATCTTGTCCGAGCGCTTCGGACATCGCTTTGTTTCTTTCATCGGCGTGCATTACTGCGGAGATGATATACTCTTCACCACCGACAATTTCGATTGCCGCTTTGTAAGCATCTTCATAAAATTTCTTTGCGAATTCATAACCGCCGTGATTGAAAAAGTATGCGGAATTGACATCGAAAATCAGCTCACCGTATTTCTTTGCATCGGCTTTCAGACCTCGGGTTAAAATGATTTTATCTTCAACCATTTTATTAAAAATGTTTTCGTAAGTGTCGTTTGGTTTTTTATAGTGAACATTGAACGGAGTCATTTCCGTGACGATGTCGGAATTTACATATGACTCTTTTTCTCGTTCATTGTGTCGCTGAACATTTGCTATTTTTGTGTCAGCAAGATTATCATTTCGGGCGGTGACTCGGTCAACGCCGTCATTTCTTGCCATATATAATTTTTCTCCTTTCTTCGGTTTGTGTATACACTGCAAGCCACAGGGGTTTCACTTCTGCGGAAGTGTAATAACCCACTATAACACTTTCATACGTACCGTCTGCAAAGTGCCGTGGGCTGTCTGCGGACAGAGGACAGGTTTGCGGCTCTTGCGAGAGCCTTGGCGAATTTGAACCCCGAAAATAATTGTTGCAAATTCGTGAACCGCTCAAAATTTCTGCTGCAATTTTTTACGGTTCCGTGACGGTTGTGACAGTTGTGACGGTTGTTTTACTACCGCCAATTTAACCGTCACAACCGTCACAACTGTCACGCTTCAGAAGAAATCAATTCAAAATTGATTCTTCTTCCGTCGTGAATACGGTTGCTTTCATATCGTATTCCGAAATCATTTTCAAGATTTGTTGCTACGATATTCAATTTTTTTGTCACGATATTTGGGGGAATATCGAGGTTTAAAATCTCAACAAGTTCTGATGCCGTTCCGCTCCATTTCGGATTTTCGTTTGTGATGAAATCTGCAATTTTCAGAACGATTGGGTCGGGCGGAGATTTCCATAATTCCGTTTCGGCATGGTCAAGATCCCAGAAAAGTTTTTCTTGATTTCTTACAAGATAAAGTTTCTGATCGCATTGGTCTCTGCCGACAATATCGAGGGTTGCGGTGCTGTCCGTTCGCTTTTCTTTTTGAAGAATAAAAGCTCCGTCAGCGCAACCGAGAATACCTGTTGTTCCCGATATCATATCGAATTTATCCGATGCTTGTTGCTTCCTTGTGTGATGAACAATCAGCAAACAAATCTCTTTTTGGTCAGCGAATTTTTTGAGATTTCCTACGCATTCATAATCGTTGGCATAACTGTAAGTATCGTTTCCGCCTTGCCTTATTTTTTGCAAAGTATCGATTATAATTATCCGTGTATTCGGGTGCTTATCAATAAATTCTTCGAGCTGATCTTCAAGACCTTCACCAAGTTTTTTTGAGGTGATAGCAAAGTGTAAATTTGCAGTTCCGTCAACGCCGAACATTCTGCACATTCGTTTTTGCAAACGTCTGTGGTCATCTTCGAGAGCGAGATAAAGAACGGTGCTTTGCTTCACTTCGTAATCCCAGAGCTTCTGTCCCGTTGCAATATGATATGCAAGCTGTGCAACGAAAAAGGATTTACCTACCTTCGGCGCACCTGCGAGGATATAAGTTCCGGGATAAATGAGATTTTCAACGATAGCGGGTTTATCACGGTAAACCTCGTCGAACAGTTCTTCGAGATTTACCGTGGGCAGAAAATTTTTGCTCGATTGCTGCGTGAGCTGACTGCCCAAAAGTCTCAGCCGTTCTTTTTTGGCTTGGGACTTGATTTCACCGTTATCTGATGTTATAATATTTATATCTTTATTGGGTGACTGTTCACCGTCTGCGCCAACAGACGGAGTTTGAACAGTCATTTTTTCATTTAAGGGTAACAAGCTTATGCCCCCTTAAGTGAATTGATTGCAGATGTAATTCTTGATAATAAATCAAGTAAATCAACATCAATTTTCTGACCCGCTTCGATGCGTTTCAGCTCTTCTGTTACCGCAGAAAGCTCATCTTTGATAGCCTTATATGTTCTTGAATTGGGGTGAATTATAATCTGATTGCTCAGCAGAGCTTCAGTAATGTAATCCTGTTTCGTCATACCCGAAATCTTAACAAGAGAATTCAGAAGACTGCTTTCTTCAGGAGAAACTCTGAAAGAAACATTAACGCTGCGGAACCTTCCGTAATAGTCTACATTTTTTGCCGACATATTTTTCACATCCTTTCCATATCTAATTTTTCAGCAATTTCTATTTGCTTTGACGGGAACAGGTGAGCATATCGGTATGTAATATCGATGCTCTCGTGACCGACTCGGTCTGCAATTGCAAGTGCGCTGAATCCCATATCAATCAGAAGTGACACATGACTGTGTCTTAAATCATGAATACGGATTTTTTTAACACCTGCATCTTTTGCGCCTTTCCTCATTGTGTAATGAAGAGCAGTTTTTGATACTTGGAACAACCTGTCCTTTTCTCCGATACCGTAAATGCTTTTGTAATATTCCTGAATCTCATCACAGAGAAATTGAGGCATTTGTACGGTTCGGTTGCTTTTGAGTGTCTTGGGGTCAGTTATAACATCCTGACCTTTAATTCGCTGATAAGATTTATTGATGCGAAGAGTCTGCTTTTCAAAATCGAAATCTTCGATGGTCAGCGCAAGCATTTCACCCAATCGCAATCCGCACCAATACAGAATTTCAAAAGCATAAAAAGCTGTAGGGTTG